>CALLIQ010000779.1 GCA_938008925.1 uncultured Acidimicrobiales bacterium | reverse complement strand
CCCCAGTAGTTGTCGTTGCGGACCACGATGGTCTCGTTGTCGAGGTCTCGGCTCTCGATCATGAACGGACCGGTACCGACGGGCTCGTTCGCCGCAGCGTCGAGGTCGGCAGCAGCAGCAGCCGGCTCGAACACCATGCCGACGGGAGCTCGTGAGAGCGTCGCCGGAAGGGCGGAGTTCGACTGGCTGAGGGTGTAGGTGACCTCGAGGTCACCCGTTGCCTGCACGTCGACGATGTTGGCGGCGCTGAGGCCACCGGCACCGGCTGCGCCAGCCTGCTGGATCGGGAACATGTCGGCGATGGTCTGCGCGGTGAGATCGACGCCGTTATGGAAGGTCACGCCGCTGCGCAGCACGCCGACCCACTCGGTGAAGTCTTCATTCGGCTCGAGCGTCTCGAACAGGTACGGCTGGTAGGTGCCGTCGGCTGCCTGGTCGGTCAGCTTGTCGAACACCGTGATCATCATGTTGTAGCAAGGCGAGGAGCAGGTGTCCTCCCACGGACGGAGGCCAACGGCCTCGGCCTCGAGGCCAACAGCGATGGAGCCGCCGTAGGCGCGCTCACCTTCGACTTCTTCGACCTCTGTGTCGACGTCGCCCTCGGCCTCTTCACCAGCCGCAATGGGTTCGTCATCGTCACCGCCGGCGTCGGTCTCCCCCGCCGTGGTGTCTGTCGTCTCGTCACTTGTGTCCGAGTCCCCACCACATGCGGCGGCAACTAGGGCAAAGGCGAAAAGCAGCGCGAGCAGCTTGCTCAGGCTCCGCTTGTTAATCTTTCACTCCCCTTCAATGGATGAAAGCCGAGTCTTGGAGGGATCTCGGCTGTGGCTTCGATGGTGTAGCAGACGTCACACAGCGCACTGTTTCAGGGCGCGGGATCGACCCACATCTGTCATCTGGCCCGTGATGGGCCGCTCTTGACCTGCTCTTTGCTGGCCAGAGGTCTTACAGGGCAGAGGCTCGGTGAGCCGAGCGCTTCTGCAGCCAGTCGCCGACGGAATTCAGCGACAGGACGGTGATCACGAGGGCCATCGAAGGCCAGAAGACCTGTGCGAAGTTGACCTTCAGATTGCCTCGTGCCTGGTTGATCATGTTGCCCCACGTGGCAGTGGGGAGCTGAACGCTGAGGCCGAGGAAGCTCAGCGAGCCCTCGACGACGATCACAAAGGCGCCGGCGACCATGGCGTAGCTCAAGACGGTCGGCAACACATTCGGGATGACTTCTCGGAACAAGATCTTCATGGGCTTTGTACCGATGGCCCGGGCCGCGAGCACGAACTCTCGCTGGCTGATCGCCAGCGAACCGGCTCTCGCCACACGGGTGTAGGTCGGGATCGACAAGAATCCGATCACCAATGCGATCACCGTGAGGCTTCTGACCTCGAAGATCGAGACCATGGCGAGCAGAAGGATCAGAGCCGGGAACGCCAAGATGACGTCCATCGCGGCCATGGTGACCGTCTCGGTACGGCCCCGCACGAAGCCGACGAGTGAACCGAAGAAGCCGCCGACGATCACGCCGAACATCGCAGACACCATGGCGATGATGAGGCTGACCCACGCGCCGTGCACGATGCGGGCGAAGGTGTCGCGGGCGATCGTGTCGGTGCCGAGCCAATGCTGAGCCGACCATGATTCGTTCGGCTCGCCGTCGCCGAACTCGCCGGTCGCCGGGTTGAAGTTGTTCGTCTGCAGGTTCGGGTTCTGCAGTGGGAGCGCGTCGTTGAACACGACGGTGTCGAGCTTGGCGTAGATCGCCCCACCGAAGATCAACAGCAGCCAGATCGTCGACAGCTTGATGACGAACGGCATCTGGCGGAACACCTGCAACGGCGTTGCCCGCTTTGGCCGTTCGATGGCCGTCGACCTGCGCTGGGCGGCAGCCACGGCATCGGGGCCGACAGGGGAAACCGGTTCGGTCTGAGCATCGAGTGCGGTCATCAGCTCAGCTCCTTCTGATTCGAGGATCGAGGACGGTGTAGAAGAGATCGACAATGGTGTTGATCACCACGTAGCCGGTTGCGATGAACACGGTGATGCCCTGGATGACCAGGATGTCGCGCTGGTTGATCGCATTGATGAGTCGGAACCCGAGGCCGGGGATGGCAAACAGGGTCTCGATGATCACGGTGCCGCCGAGCAGTGCGCCGAAGTTGATGCCGACGAGGGTGGCGACGCTCAGCGAGCTGGGTCGGAGTGCGTGGCGGAACAAGATGAAGCGGTCGCTGAGGCCCTTGGCCCGGGCGGACAGGATGAAGTTCTCCTGGAGCGTGGCGATCATGTCGGATCGAACCAGGCGGGAGAAGATCGCCATCTGGGTCAGCGCCAACGCCGTCGCCGGCAAGATCGCTGTCTGGAGGTTGGCCCAGATCCCCTTGTCGCTGATTCGATTCCAGTTTGAGGCGGGTAACCATTCGAGTTTGACCGCGAACAGCCAGATCAAGAAGATGCCGGTCACGAAGTTCGGGACCGACAGTGCCACCTGCACGCCGGCAGAGCTGGTCTGGTCCTGCCACTTTCCCTGTCGGTAAGCGCCGACGACGCCGATCGGGATGGCCAGCAGCAGTGCGATGATGATCGCCATCAGAGCGAGCTGGAGCGTGACGGGGAACCGCTGTCCGATCGTGCCCGCCACCGACTGGCCTCGGTTGATGTAGGACTCGCCGAGGTCACCCTGAACGGCGTTCCCGAGCCAGTTGACGTATTGCACCGGGATCGGATCGTCGAGTCCCAGCTCGGTCCGCAGCTCGAGGAGGAGTTCCTCGTTTTGGATGCCGTCCTGTCCGAGGATGGCGACGGCCGGGTCTCCCGGAAGCAGCTTCGTCATCATGAAGCTGATGAAGGTCACGGCGAAGAGCGTTGCGAGGAGTCTCGCCAGCCTTGCTGCGATGATCTTTCCCATTGAGCGAAGTCTTTCGGTCGGTCAGCTGGCGGGGCGAAAGCCAGCAACAATCGATGGTGTAGCAGATGTGACCCCCGACACTGAAGCGCTCGGGTGGTTTCGTCTGCGGATGTTCATGAGCGAGTTCAGGAAGAAATGGACACCTCGGTGGCGTCGCCGACCGCGTCGGCCGGCACGAGTGGGTGATGGCATGCGACGAAATGATCGTCGTTGACCCGGCGCATCTGGGGCTCGACCCGTTCGCAGATCTCGTCTGCGTAGGGACAGCGAGTGCGGAAACGGCAGCCCGATGGCGGAGCGAGCGGCGAGGGCAGCTCGCCTTCGGACATCACGACGTCGTCGATTGATGCGAGCGGATCCGGCACGGGAATCGAGCCGAGCAGGAGTGCCGTATAGGGATGTGCTGGGTGCTCGTAGAGCTCGTCGGATTCGGAGATCTCGCACATCTTGCCGAGATACATGACCGCCACCCGGTCGCTGATGTTCTTCACGACCGCGAGGTCGTGAGCGATGAACACGAGGGTGAGGCCGTACTGGGCCTTGAGATCCTCGAGCATGTTGAGGATCTGAGCCTGGACCGAAACGTCGAGCGCGGAGACCGGCTCGTCGCAGATGATCAGCTCTGGCTCCATCACGAGCGCTCGGGCGATCGAGATGCGCTGGCACTGGCCACCGGAGAACTCGTGCGGGCGCTTGAAGCGGGCAACGTCGGGGTCGATGCCGACGGCGTCGAGCATGTTGGCCACGATGGGCCACTGCTCGTCCTCGTCGTGCGGTCCCCACACCTCGAGCGGCTCAGCGACCACGTCGCCGATCATGCGGCGCGGGTTCAGCGACGAGATCGGATCCTGGAAGATCATCTGCACGCCGGTGCGAGCTTGACGCATCGACTCTGAATCGAGTGCTGCGAGGTCGGTGCCCTTGACTCGGACCGATCCCCCGGTCGGCTTCGGCAGCTGGAGGATGGCTTTGCCGGTCGTGGACTTGCCACATCCGGACTCGCCGACGAGACCGAGCGTCTCGCCCTTGGCGATGTCGAAGCTGATGCCGCTGACGGCGTGAACCACACGCCCGCGGCCAGCGGGGAACTCGACGGTCAGATCTTCGACTCGAAGAATCGTGTCGGCTTCATCGCGCAAATGCGCCTTGCCGGAACCGGCCATCAGGCGTCCGCTCCTTCGGTGTTGGTCAAGAGGTCGATCGTGGAGCCCAGGTCTTCGGTGGCCTGGAGCTTGCCGGCAGCAGCCAGCGTCTGGGGAACACCGGCGGCGAGATTCTTCTCGTAGGCCGCCTCGTTCTCTGGGCTGCCGACGGGATACCAGCAGGCGAACTGGTGGCCGGGAGCGGCGGCCGCGGTGAGCGGTGGCTCCTCGTTGTGGCACTTCTCCTGCGCGTAGGGGCAGCGCGGTGAGAACGAACACCCCTTCGGCGGGCTGATCAGGTCCGGTGGTCGACCGGCGATGGCGTTCAGCCTGGTGTGCTTCGGCTGAGACACCTTCGGGATCGACCACAGCAACGACTGTGTGTACGGGTGACGCATGTCGGCGAAGAGCTGGTTGGTCGGCGCCTTCTCGACGACCTTGCCGGCGTACATCACGGCGATCTCATCGGTGCGGCCGGCCACGACGCCGAGGTCGTGGGTGACCATGATCATCGTCATGAACCGGTCCTGCTGCTGTTGGGCCAGCAGGTTGAGGATCTGATGCTGCACGGTCACGTCGAGCGCTGTGGTCGGCTCGTCGGCGAACAGCATCTTCGGGCCACAGGCGAGCGCGATGGCGATGCACACGCGCTGGCGCATACCGCCGGACATCTCGTGGGGATAGGTGTCGATGCGCACCTCGGGCTCGGGGATGCGCACGCTGCGGAGCAGCTCGATCGCAGTGTCGCGAGCCTCGGACTTGGACACGCCGAGGTGATGGCGGATGTGCTCGGTCATCTGTCGACCGACCTTCACCACCGGGTTCAGCGACGTCATCGGGTCCTGGAAGACCATCGCCATCTCGACGCCCCACAGCCCCTGCATCTCCTTGGTGCTCTTCGTGACCAGATCTCGGCCGTCGTAGCGAACCTCGCCGGTCGTGATCACGTTCGATCCGGTGGTGAGCCTCATGATCGAGCGCGACAGCACGGTCTTGCCCGAACCGGATTCGCCGACGATGCCGAGGGTCTTGCCTCGGTCGAGGGTGAAGCTGACGCCGTCGACCGCCTTGACGATGCCTCCTTCGACCTGGAAGTGGGTCCTGAGGTCGATCACATCGAGGAGCGGTTCTTGTCGATCGACTCGCGTGAGGCGGTCGGACTCGGCTCCAACGTCGGTCATAAAAGTCTCCTGGCGAGGTGCACGGGAAAGCCCGTTGCGGGAAGAGAAGCCCAGATTGTGACAGGGGTCACCGATGGTGTCGAATCACCGCGCCAAGCGTTGCGGAAGTGTCACGAACCCCTTCAAGAGCGGGAGCGTTCGGCGAGATATGCGCGCCTCGCTTCGCCGCATTCCGCATCGTTGAACGCGTTCGCCAAACCGTCTGCATCGCTCCAACTCCGCATCGTTCCGACCATCTGATCGGTGACGGCGTTGACGTGGCGCTTCGTGGCTCGGATCGTGAGTGGTGCCTTGCCTGCGATCTGCTGAGCGAGCACTTCGACAGCGCCGTCGAGCTCGTCATCGGCGACCACGCGATTGAGGAAACCGGAAGCGAGCGCTTCCCCGGCGTCGAAGGGGCGGCACGTGAGGACGAGCTCTTTCGCGAGCGCGGGTCCGATCTCTCGGACGAGGCGGGGAATGCCGCCCCACGCCAGCGGGATACCGAGGTCGACCTCGGGGATCGAGAAGCGAGCCGACTCGGCGGCGAGGCGAAGGTCGCAGGCGGCCGCGAGCACGAGTCCGCCACCGACGCACCACCCTTGGATCCGTGCGATGGCGAGCGCCTCCATCGCCTCGAGCGCGTCGGCCATCTTGCGGCCGTACTCCCCCACCTCCCGAGTCGTGATCTCATCGCGGGTGTTGAAGGAGTTGAGGTCGGCGCCTGCCGAGAACGCTCGGCCAGTACCGGTCACGACGACGACGGTCACCTCTCGCTGGTCATCGAACCAGCGAGCGGCCCGGGCGATCTCGTCGAGGCATTGCCAGCTCAGTGGATTGAGCTTGTCGCCCTGGTCGAGCGTGAGGCGCCCGATGCGGCCCTCTGCGGTTGCGGTGAGGGTCGTGAACCCCTCGGCGTTCGTGGTCGTCATGTCGGTCTCCTCGGTTGACGCTTCGACCATTGTCCAGGACGAGCGCTGCGCGCCAGCTGGTCAGATCGGTCGAATCAACCTCCGTCAAAGAAGACGACGAACTCGATGCGAACCTGCCAGTCGTCGCTGACCCAGAAGAGGTAGTCGTCGCCCGGCGATGCGCGGTCGACGGCGAACTCGAGCCTGGCAGAGGGAATCGACGACGGGAACCCGCGATACAGGACGCCGTCGACGAGTGCGAAGACGTCCGTTGGGACGAGAGACTCGATCTGAGGGCAGTCGGAACCGACGAGCCCCGTCGGGTCGGTGATGCCCAGCCGTCCGTCGGTGAGCGATCCGCTCGTGCCTCGTTCGGTGGTGCAGCGCTGCTGATCACCGTCGAGCCACAGACTCGGCAGCTTGTTCAGCTCGAAGGGAAAGCGGTTCGCGTTGGTGAACTCCGGGGCGTTCGACACGAGGAGGATGAGCTCTCCTCTCGACCCTCCGTCGGCGAGGTACTCCGTCCA
Source organism: uncultured Acidimicrobiales bacterium (assembly GCA_938008925.1). GTDB lineage: Bacteria > Actinomycetota > Acidimicrobiia > Acidimicrobiales > SZUA-35 > CALEWY01. The sequence goes on along the minus strand of CALLIQ010000779.1, from coordinate 779 downwards.
GAAGGCGAGGCCGTTCTGATCGGGGATCCGGTCGAGCACGTTGCCGTACATCGCAGAGACGAACGCCGCGTCGTCGGTTGCGTCGCCGTAGAGAGCGGCGAACTCGTCGCTCGACGCGAAGTGCTCCGCGATTCGACGCGTCGGCCACTCACCCGAGTCGAAACGATCGATCCAGAACCGAGCGCCCGGTGTGTCGGCCTGGCGTCCGAGAACGGCCTCGTAGAAGCGCAGCACGACGGCGTGTTCGTCGGTGAGTGTTGGATCGTTGATCAAGGTTTCGTAGCCCTCGATCGCGACGTCCTCCGATGCTGCCAACGCTGTCCCCGCAGCAGCTGGCGACGCTGCGATCGAGCCAACCGTCACCATCACGGCACTGAGCGCCAATGCCGATAGGCGCACGAGGTGTCGTTGTGTTTCGCGAATGGTCGCAATCATTTGGCGGTTGTCTCTCGCTTCTCTCGCGTCTCGGACGAGTCGGCACGCTAGCGAGCCTGCGACCATCGGCATTCGATGGAGGGTTCCGGCTCGCTCTATGTTCGCAGGCGTGACTCTTTCACTGGGCGCCCACATCGGCCAACAGAACATGTCCATCGACGAGCTGCGTGACATCTGGCGGTGGCTCGACGATCCCGGCGACGGCCGGCAGGGACTCGACTGGCTCTCGGTGTGGGATCACCTCTACGAAGCGCCACCGCAGGGCGGCGTCCTCCCCCACTTCGAAGCCGTTGCGACGCTCGCCGCCCTGGCGTGCGACACGAAGAACGCTCGCCTCGGCTGCC
>CALLIQ010000778.1 GCA_938008925.1 uncultured Acidimicrobiales bacterium | reverse complement strand
CGGCGAACATCGCCGCCTGTGCCTCGGCGCCGTCTTGGCTGGTCAGCTCGACCATCGCGTCGAACCAGTCGGCGTAGTCAGCCGAGACCTTCTCGACCGGGAAGTTCGAAGCGATCATGCACCGCTCCGGCCCGAAGGCGTCGATGCAGTGACGGATCAGCGGTCCGAGTCGATCCACGAGCTCGCTGGACGACGGGTTGTCGTCGGTGTGCTCGTAGCCGAACCCGACCACGGGCATCAGAAGCCCGGAGAGCTTGACCCGGACGTGGGGTTGGGCGGCGACGGCGAGGATGCCGTCGCGCCACTCGCCAGCGATGCGGTCTCGACTCGCCGCGCTGGCGCCGACGCCGTGGAACTCACCGGCATGGGCAACGGGCGTGCCGCAGTGGTCGAGCACCATGTCGACCTCGGGCACGGCGGCCGCGAGCTCGGCGACCTGGCCGAGCTGATGCCCGTACGCCCAGGCATCGAACGACAGTCCGGCCTTGGCCAGCTCCTCCATGCCGCGACGGAACCCGCTCGTTCGGCTCAGCTCCGAGTCCTCGGCGAAGTCCATGACCGCGGGTGCCGGATGGTTCGACAGCATGTGCCGCACACCGACGACCCGGTCGCTCGCCTTGCGATGTGCAGCCAGCACGGGAGCCACGTCGGCTCCGAGGGCGAGGTCGGCGTAGGCGACGATGCCGGCTGGCTTGTCGGCGAGGGTTTCGAGCCACTCGGTCTCGCCAACCGCATCCATCGGCGTCTTGTCTTTCCAGCCGGCCTGGATGTGGACGTAGCGGCCGATCTTCGACGACGCCGTGTCGGCCCGGTAGTGGTCGGGGAGGTAGTCGACGACGAGATGGTTCCGCTCGCCGAACGCGTACAGCGTCGACTTCGGGAACATCTTCTTCGCCATCGTGCGAAGGAGCTTCTCGTTCCAACCGAACATCTTCGCCAACGGCTGCGTTGGCCGGGGCGTGTTCTTGACGTCGAAGAGATGGATGTGGGGATCGATCGGTTCGGCGATCGACAGCCCGCTCGCATCGGCATCGGTCATGTGGCTCAGCCCTCGTGGGTGTTGTCGGTCCAGGTCGAGCCGTCCCACCAGCGGTAGGTGGCCTCGCCCTTCGGGTCCGGGAACCAGCCTGGCGCCTGCGCCGCTGCGGGCTCCGGTTCGGGAGTCGGACTCGGGGCTGCAGGGCTCGGGGCTGCCGGACTGGCGGCCTCCGGGGCCGGAGGTGCAGGCGACGTGGCGCCGGGTGCGGGCGGTGCCGGACTCGATCCGGCGGACGCTGCCCCGAACGGGGTCGCTCCCATGGTGTTGCCGAGACTGTCAGCCGAGAGGTTCATCGATCCCTTGATCTGGATCAGGGTGAGGAAGCCGAGTCCGACACCGATGAGTGCCAGCAGCGGCTCGACGACGAAGAAGAGATTGCGCAGAAAGTCGGGGAGCTCGATCGCGATGTTGCGGACCAAGACAACCCAGAAGAAGTAGATGCAGGCCACCGCGATCATCAACACCTGATCGAGCTTGGCGACGATCGCGATGACGATCCAGAGGCCGAGGACCACCAGCATCGTGAACCACGTCGTGCGGTCGAGGTTCCACAGCCGCTCGAACGCACCGAAGTCGAAGATGCCGAGCAGCCGGAACACGCCGAAGAACAGTCCGACCATCACGTCGGTGGCGGCCAGGAGCAAGCCGAACCCGGCGATGATCCTGATGATCGGGTTCTCGAGAAAGCTCTCATCCATTGCTGCCACCCTCCGCGGCTGACCCGAACCGATCGTTCGGTGGAGCGCCGACCCTACATCGGGGCCTCGGCGTCGATCCACGCCTCGTCCCGACACCTCGCCCATCGTGGGACGAGTGTGTGGCCCAGATCAGTCGGGGAGGGCGATGACGACGAGGTCGGTCGGCGGCTCGGCTTCGGCTTGGGGAAGCTCGGTCACCCAGCGCCGACGGCCGATGATCTCGGCCAGCCAACGGGTGCCCGAGGCGTCGGCCCCGATTCCTTTGGCCCGCACCACTCGCTCCGGCTGCGCGTCGACGAGGGCCTTGAGTTCGGTGCGCTCGATCGGGTTGGGGATCGCAACGACGGATGTCTCGTGGCGGTCGAACAGCGATGGGTCCGGTACGTCGGTGACGCCGCCGGGTCGGCGACCGCCGAGACCGAGCAGCGTGGCCAGTGAGGCGGTGTCGCCGGTGATGATGCTCACGCCGGGCGACATCTGATCGATCCGGGCTCGCACCGCCGCTTCGGTGGCGGTGTCGGTCAGGTCGAGTTTGGTCAAAATGACGAGGTCGGCCGCTTCGAGCTGCGCCTGCATGGTGTGTCCGGTCACGACATCGCTGTCGATGCGCTCCAGGAACTGTTCGGCGTCGACGATGGTGACCACCCCGTCGAGCTTGAAACCGGCCGACTTCGACCATGGGATCACCCGGCTCGGCTCGGCCACACCGCTGAGCTCGATCACGATGTGGTCCGGGGGTTGTTCGCGCTCCCGGAGTTGATCGAACGCTGCGCCGAAACCCTCGGACAGCGAACAGCACACGCACCCATCGGTCAGCTCGATCGTGTCGCCGTGGCGTCGCTTGATCAGGCGAGCGTCGATGTTGACCTCGCCGACGTCGTTCACCATCACGGCGATCGGTCGGTCGGCGGTGGCGAGCAGCTCGTTGATGAGCGTGGTCTTGCCAGCGCCGAGGTAGCCCGCGACGAACGTGAGCGGCACACGGCGGCCGTCCCACGGGGCGAACTCGGGCTCCTGATAGGGCACCGAATCAGTCTGCCTTCGGCAGGTCGGCTCGCAACCCGCTCAGCTGCGAACGAGCTCGACGAGTGCGGCCTGCGACGCATCTCGAGTGGTCTCGTCGTGGGCGGCGATCCCGAGTCGGAGATCGGTGGTGCCCGCGTCGACGTAGCGCTTCAGACCGGCGACCACCTCGTCGATCGAACCGGCGACGAGCAGGTCCTCGGGGCCATCGGCACCCTCACGATCGAGCATGGCCCGATACGACGGCAACATCCCGTAGATCGCCATGCCCTCGGCCGCGGCGGCCTTGGCCGCGGCGACGTCGTCGGTCACGCAGATCGAGACGAGCGTGATGATTCGGGCGGTGTCGTTGCCGGCTTCGTCCGCCGCCGCTCGGAAGGTGGGGACGATGTGCTCGGCGATCGTGCGCGGTCCGCAGTTGCCGAGGTGGGTCCCGGCTGTGGTTCGCCCGGCGAGGTCGAGCATCTTCGGACCGAGGGCGGCGAGGACGATCGGTACGGGATCGCACGGAATGTTGAGGCCAGCGTTGGCGGTGATCTGCGAGCCGTCGAGCGCTGCGTGCTCACCGCGGCAGAGGGCGCCGAGCACCTGGAGATACTCCTCGGTTCGCTCGAACGGCCGATCCCACGATTCGCCGTAGGAACCCTCGACCACGATCTGGTGCGACGGCCCGACTCCGAGGGTGAAGCGCCCGTCGCACGCCTGCTGCGTCGTGCGGGCGAGCTGGGCGAGAGCGATCGGATGGCGCCCGGCGAAGGGGACGACAGAGGTGCCGAGTTCGGCGAGATCCGGCACGTCTGGGGCGACGACGGCCAGCGCAACGAGTGGATCGACGCCAGCCACGAACGACAACCAGTACGAGTCGAAGCCCGTCTCGGCCGCCCAGATGGCGTCGGCTCGAACGTCGGCGATGGAGGACTTGTTCGTGCCGCCGGCCCAACCGACGCGGCACCCGAGTTCTGTGTTCAC
>CALLIQ010000777.1 GCA_938008925.1 uncultured Acidimicrobiales bacterium | reverse complement strand
ACACCGAGGAGACCGATGAGTGGCACTGGGCCTATCTCTTCAGTCGTGCCTTGACCATTGGAGGGGGAACCAGCGAAGTGCAGCGCAACATCATTGGCGAACGGCTACTCGGATTGCCGAGGGAGCCGTCATGACCGCCGGACAGACCACGTCGCCGTCGAGTTCGTCTTCGGAACCGCCGGCGATCTCGGTTCGCCGTTTCTTCATCACCGACGACGACGAGTTGACCGCTGCGGTTCGAGCGTCACTTCCGGAGTTGTCGCGCTGGATGCCGTGGGCGACCAACGACTTCTCTCGGAGCGATGCGTCTGACTTCATCAGCGGGTCGAACAGTCCGAACCGGATGGACCTTGCCATCCTCGACGAGAACGACATGATCATCGGGGTGTCCGGTGTCAATCACATCGACACGACCAATCGAACCGCCAACCTCGGCTACTGGGTCCGTTCCGATCGCACCCAACGAGGCGTTGCCTCGGTCGCCGCCCGGTTGGGAGCGAAACGAGCCGTCGAAGAGCGTCAGATCAACCGGTTTGAGATCACGATGTCGGTCGAGAACGTGCCGAGCCGGCGGACCGCCGAGCGCCTCGGCGCGCAGTTCGAGGGGATCGCTCGCAACTCGCTGCTGCTTCACAACCGCTTTCATGACGCGCGGGTCTACTCGCTCATGGCTTCCGAGCTCGACCAGCTTCCTGCCCCACCGAGTCGGCCCTGGCCGTCGAAGCCGAGCGAGGAGTGACCGACCCTCGACAGCCCTCCTCGCCACCGAGCTGGCCTTCGCCGGCTCGACCACCGGCGGGGACGCCGAACGTTCTGATCGTCATGCTCGACGACGTCGGCTTCGCCGACTTCGGTTGCTATGGGTCGGAGGTCGAGACGCCGACGATCGATGGCCTCGCCGGCGCCGGGCTGCGCTACACGGGCTTTCACACGACCGCGATGTGCTCGACCACCCGTGCGTCGCTGCTCACCGGCCGCAACCACCATTCGGTTGGCATGGGATGCCTCGCGAATTTCGACTCCGGCTATCCGGGCTATCGGGGCAAGATCTCGTCCGACGCGCCGACGCTCGCCGAACTGTTGCGGCCCGTCGGCTTTCGCAACTACTTCGTCGGCAAGTGGCACGTGACCCCACTGACCCAGACGGGGCCGACCGGCCCGTTCGACGGCTGGCCGCTCGGGCGCGGCTTCGATCGGTTCTACGGCTTCCTCGACGCGGAGACCGACCACTACTCACCGGAGCTGGTCCGAGACAACTCCCACATCACACCGCCGGGTGACCACGCCACCGGCTACCACCTCACCGAAGACCTCATCGACGAGGCAATCGGCATGGTCACTGGCCATCAGGCAGCCCTGCCCTCCAACCCCTGGTTCATGATGGTGATGCCCGGTGCGTGCCATGCACCCCATCAGGCACCCGCCGAGCTGATCGAGCACTACGACGGCGTGTTCGCCAAGGGATGGGATCAGGTTCGGGCCGACCGACTCGCCCGCCAGATCGAACTCGGCATCGTTCCCGAGGGCACCGAGCTCCCACCCCGCAACGACGGGGTCCAGCCGTGGGACGACCACAGCGCAGACGAGCAGCGACTGTTCGCACGGCTCGCCGGCGCCTACGGCGCCATGCTGCATCACTTCGATCGCGAACTCGGACGCCTCATCGACCACCTCGACCGCTCCGGTGCGCTCGACGACACGCTCGTGATGGTGTTGTCCGACAACGGGGCGAGCCAGGAGGGCGGCCCGCTCGGCTTCGTGAACGCCATGGGCCCCTACAACGGCGTGAAGGAGCCGATCGACGACAAGGTCGCCCGAATCGACGACATCGGCGGCCCCGACACACACTCGAACTTCCCGTGGGGTTGGGCGATGGCGTCCAACACGCCGCTCAAGCGCTACAAGCAGAACACCCACGGCGGCGGGATCCGCGACCCGCTCGTCGTCTCGTGGCCGAACGCGCCGCAGCCGATCGGCTCGGGCGAGCTGCGCAACCAGTTCTGTCACGTCCAAGACATCGTGCCCACCGTGCTCGACCTCCTCGCGCTCGATCCGCCTGCATCGCTCGAGGGGACGAGCTTTGCCTCGACGCTCGACGACGCGACGGTCGACACGGGCAAGTCGATCCAACACTTCGAGATGTTCGGCCACCGCGGCCTGTGGGCCGACGGGTGGAAGGCCGTCGCCTTCCACCCGCAGGGCGCCGACTTCGACGATGACGTCTGGGAGCTCTACGACCTGGACGCCGACTTCAACGAATGCACCGATCTCGCAGCCACCGAACCCGAGCGACTGGCATCGATGATCGAACGGTGGTGGGAAGAAGCCGAGCGCTACCAGGTGCTCCCGCTCGACGATCGCTTCGCCCAGCGTTTCGCCGAAAACGCCGAGCGGTTCCGCGGTGGGCGGACGAGCTACACGTTCTGGCGTGGCATGGGCCATCTGCCGGCCGAAGTCGCCCCAGACCTGCGCAGCCGGAGCTACACGGTCACGGCGTCGGTCGACTTCGCCGGCGGCGATGAGGGTGTGCTCCTCGCCCACGGCGACGCCACGAGTGGCTACTCACTCTTCGTTCGTGATGGCCATCTGGTCCATGACCTCAACATCGGCGGCAGCCACATCATCGTCACGTCCGATCGAGCGATCCCCGATGGCACGGCCGAGCTGGCGTTTCAGATGCGCCGGTCGGACACGGGCGGTGCGTTCCCCCACGGGGTCGGCACGCTCCTCATCGACGGCGAGCCCGCTGGCAGCGTCGAGACGGATTCGATCTTCTGGCTCATGATCTCGTGGTCGGGGCTCGACATCGGACTCGACCGAGGCACGACCGTCAGCGACTACGACGGTTCTGGCTCCTTCATCGGGCCAAACGCCTACACCGGCGCCCTCACGAAGGTCACGATCGAGCTCGACGACGACCAAGAGCTCGACCACCACGGAGCGGCCCGCGCCGAACTCAGCAGGGAGTAGCGCTCGTTCGCCTGCGCTCGCATTGCCCGTACCACCTGCCTTCAGGAGGTGAGACGGAGCAGGACGGCGAGCCCGGCGATCGCCGTCAGTCCCGACACCGACGCGAGCCGGAACCACGGGTTGGCGAGCAGGCCAAGGTCGCCGGAACCGACAGCGTGGGGAACACCGTCTTCGAGAAACTCGGCGTGCAGCGTGGCCGGAGCGAGTCCGGCGTCCAGGCCATCACGGATCGACGAGACCAGCTCCTGTGCGTTGCGCCAGCCGACGCGGCGCCAGGCCCACAGCTCGCCAACGCCGGAGAGCGCAACGACACGCCAGGGTCGTCGGAACAATGTGCGGTAGACCGCCCCGGCGAGCGCCAGCAACAACAGCACTGCCAACGCAGCGAGTTCGATGAGGAACCCGATGAGGATCGGGGCGAAGACGACGACCACGATCACGGCGACGATCGCCAACATGATGACGGCGACGACGTCGAACAGGTCGAAGCAACCGGGGTCGAGTCCGGCATCGAGATCGCTCAGCTTGACCTTGCGTCGACGCTCGGCCCTCCCTCGCACTCGCTGCCAAAACCGGCTCAGCGGCTTGCGGCCCTCCCACTCGATGAACACGTCGTACACGGCGTCTCAACGCTCCTCGTCCGGACGGAGTTCCCGACGTCGAGTCACGTGCTCGATGCCAGGCTCAGCCGAATGCCAGCTCCGACTCAATGCCAGAAGCCAGGGTGTCGATGACGGAGCATGGGCAACCGGCGGATCGACCACGTGATCGCGGCAGGCGACGTCATCTTGAGGCCAACCGAGCAGGTTCGGTTGGCGTCGCGCATCGATTCGGTGAGCGAGAGCACGCTGCCGCCACTCAACCCGGTCTTTTTCGTCATCGCTGCAGGGCTCGCCTACGCCGAGCACCGACGGACACGCGACCAACCAAAACGCCCGAAGCACACCCTGGTCGACGACGTGAAGTTCAAGACCCGACCAACGCTCGTGACCACGAACGAACGAGTGTTGATCGTGTCGACGACCGTGCGAGCCCGACGGACGAAGGTGCTCTACGAGTGGCCACACGATCAAGCCCAGGTGACCGCGGTGAACGAGCGGTTCGGCGATCGCTTCATCCAGCTCTTCCTCGCCGACGGGTGGGGCCGAAACTTCACTCGCCACGACGGGTCAACGCTCACCGAGTGGGAGACGGCGTCTGACCATCCAGCGATTCCGGTCGTCGTGCAATAGCACGACGTGCGCTCAGCGCCAGAGGGCGACGGCGGTTCGGGTCCCGGCGGGGATCTCGGTGTAGCCACCGTCGTGGATCATCACCGGCGGGGGTGGATCGGCGTCGTTGATCGCGCGCCACAGCTCGGGCGAGGCATGCACGATCTGGATCGGGCGTCCGGCTGCGTCCCACGAGGCGACCTGGTCGGGGTCGGACTTCATCCAGGCCCATTGACCGGCGTGGGCGCACTGGGCCGCCCGCTTGCCCCAACTCATCTCGACCTCGGGTGTGATCACGATGGTGAGCGTTGCGCCGCCGGCCGGACCAGTCGGGGCTCGCACTGCATCTGGCTC
>CALLIQ010000776.1 GCA_938008925.1 uncultured Acidimicrobiales bacterium | reverse complement strand
CCCTGGGTGGCAGCGATGCCGGACACGACCATCTCCGGCGCACTGGTGCCGAAACCGACCACCACCGCACCGATGACGATCGGGGGAACCTTGAGCATCGACGCCAGCCCGGCCGCTCCCCCCACGAACTCGTCGGCCGCTCGCGAGAGCACGGCGATACCGACGACGGTGGCAAGCAGACCGATGAGCATGAGGAGCGATGCTAGACGTCCAGCGGCCCTTCACCCCGGTACGCACGAGTGCGACCGGTGAGCGGTGCGCCCAAGCCGGTCAGTGCGCGTCTGACCCTCAAGTCAGTGCGCGTCTCAATACGTCAGTGCGCCGCGAGCTCCGGTCGTTTCCACACCTGCGGGTACAGATCCGTGCCGATGCGATCGCCTGGCGCGAGCCCGACCGACCGCATCACCTGCGAGTGATCGGGGTCCATCCCCTCCTCGCGGAAGCGAACCCGGACGTCGTCGCCGAGCCACTGGGTGTTGAAGACCTGCAGATCGCGATCGGGGGCCAGGTTGCCGGACCCGCCGTGGATCATGCGAGCGTTGAAGATCGCCACGTCGCCGGGCTCCATGTCCCAGCTGACGATGTCGAACGAATCCCGATCGCCCTCGATGTCGGGGAACGGCACTCGATCGTCGCTCGTGAAGTCGACCTGGTCACGCTCGTCACCGGTCATCGCTCCGAAGTTCGTCTGCTGGTAGCGCTCGGTCCAGCGATGCGAGCCGCGCACGAACTCGAGTGCGCTGCAGCGTTCCACCGATACCAGGGGCATCCACGACGAGCACGTGTCGAACCCCTCGACCGACCAGTAGGGCTCGTCTTGGTGGAACGGCGTGCGGAACTGGTTGCCGGGGGTACGGGTGAAGATGGCGTCGAAGAAGAAGTTGACCGCTGAGGAACCCATCAGCCGACCCGTGATCTCCGCCATCGGACCCTCCAGCACGAAGCGCCGATACTCGGGAATGTCCTGCCAGACCTGGCTGTCGTAGCGAGACTCTCTGCCTTGGGCATCGCGATTCCACAACCGAGCCCTCGGGCTCGGGTTTGCCATGTTGGACGCGACGCCTGCCCGCAGCGACTCGATCCATTCGGGACCGATCACCTGCTGAAGGCAGACGACGCCATCACGGCTGAACGTCTCGATGTCGTCGTCGCTGACCAACTCGCTTCGTACGGAGCTCACGGCCGGAAACTACATCCGAGCGACGACCTCGTGCCGACCTACTCCGGAGAGCGGTAACCGGGCGGAGGCGCCAGCGCGGGATCGAACTCGGCGAAGTCGTCGCCGAGCTCGGTCGGATCGAGGAAATCGGGGGCCTGGGGCTCCGGGTGCAGGGGCGAACTCTCGAGTTCGTCGAGAGCCAGCATCTGGGTGTGGTCGGTCGGGACGATCGGATCACGCTCGACCCTGGCGTCCGCTCCGACATCGTCGAGCGTTGGTTCGCTCGGGCCGGGTTCGGTCGGTACGTCCGCCGGGGCCGACACCGACGCGATCGTTCCCGGGGAGGGAGATGGAGCCGGAGCCGGAGCTGGAGCCGGGGACGGTGTTTGGGTCGCACGAGGTGCCGGTTCCGAAGCGGCTGGCGCCGGGGCGCGCATCGCCGCTGGCCAACGACCCGAGTCGAGATCCTCAGGCGACATCTTGACCTCGCGGGCCTTCGATCCGACCGACGGCCCGACCACACCCCGCTCCTCCATGATGTCCATCAGGCGGCCAGCACGTGCGAAGCCAACACGCAGCTTGCGCTGCAACATCGAGGTCGAGCCGAGCTGCGAGCGGACCACCAGTTCGATGGCCTGGAGCACCAGCTCGTCGTCGTCATCGTCGCCGGTCGTCCCGCCGGGAAGGGCGGCGGCGGCTTCGGAGACTTCCTCGCCCTGCACTCGGCTGTCGAAGACGATCTCGGGAGCCTGTTTCTGCCAGTGCTCGACGAGGTTCGAGACTTCCTCTTCGGTGACCCAGGCACCCTGGAAGCGGGCGGGCGTGCTGGTCGAACCGTCGAGCAACAGGCCGTCGCCGCGCCCGACGAGGCGCTCGGCGCCCTGCTGGTCGAGGACGACTCGGGAGTCGGTGAGGCTCGACACCGCGAACGCGAGACGAGCGGGAACGTTGGCCTTGATGAGGCCGGTGATCACGTTCGTCGACGGACGCTGCGTGGCAATCACGAGGTGAATACCGACCGCTCGGGCCTTCTGGGCGATGCGGCAGATCGACTCTTCGACGTCGCGCGCGGCGACCATCATCAGGTCGGCCAGCTCGTCGAGGATGATCACGATGTAGCTGAGGCGCTCGCGCTCGTGCATCTCGCCATCGGGGCCCATGACGGGCGGGAACTTGCCCTCGTCGACGCCGGCGTTGTAGCCGTCGAGGTCGCGGACACCCACGTCGGACAGGGTGTCGTAGCGACGCTCCATCTCGCGCACGCCCCAGGCGAGCGCGTTCGCGGCCTTCTTCGGGTCGGTGACGACCTCGGTGAGCAGGTGAGGAAGGCGTTCGTACTGGGTGAGCTCAACCCGCTTCGGGTCGACCAGGATCAGGCGAACCTGCTCCGGGGTCGTCCGCATGAGCAACGAGGTCAGCATCGAGTTGATGCAGCTGGACTTACCGGAGCCGGTCTGACCGGCGACGAGCAAGTGCGGCATCTTGGCCAGGTTGGCCATGACCGTGCGGCCGGTGATGTCTCGGCCGAGCGCCACCTCGAGCGGATGGGTGGCCTTGGTGGCTTCCTCGGAGCACAGGAGGTCGCCGACGGTGATCATCTGACGCTTGACGTTCGGCACCTCGACGCCGATCGCCATCTTGCCGGGGATCGGGGCCAGGATCCGGACGTCGGGGGTCGCCATCGAATAGGCGATGTCCTTGTGGAGGCTGGTGACTCGGTTCACCTTCACGCCAGGGCCCAGCTCGAGCTCGAACCGGCTGACGGTCGGGCCGACGACCACACCGAGGAGGCGGGTCTCGACGCCGTGCTCGTGGAGCGCGTGGACGAGCTGGCGGCCGGTCTTCTCGACGCTGGCCCGATCGACGTCTTGACCCTCGCTGCGGTCGAGATAGTCCATCGTCGGCAGGGTCCACGTGCCACCGGCGGGCTGTGGCGCCGCCAGCGACATGCCGTCGACCGTGACGACTTCGGGAACCTCGATGATCGGCTCGGGCGCCGGCTCATCCCAGCCGGTCGGCTCGGGAATCGGTTCGACGGCGGGCGCGTCGTCGACGTCGGCGGCGCCGGCATCGCCGACGGTCGCTCCGCCGGTGAGGTCGATGTAGGTCTCCTGGTCGAAGAGCTCGCCTTCGGTTGCGAGCACATCGCCGGTCGACGACCCGGTGATCGGGCCGGTCTCCTCGAGGTCGAGCAATCCGGTGACGCCATCCAGCGAGTCGGCGGTCTTGGTCTTGCCCTTCTCGGACTTGGGCGACGCATCTGCCTCGTCGGGCAGCAGGAAGCCCATGGCCTGCACCGAGCGGAGCGCCAGATCGCGCACTCGAGCAAACCAGTCTGCAATGACGTCGGCCGCGGTTCCGGCCGACAGGCCAGTGAGCAACACGACGGCGATCAGGATCATGGCGATGGTGAGCACCACCTCGCCCCAGTGCCCGAACCAGCGTTCGAAACTGCCGCCGACGAGCACGCCGATGTAGCCGCCGGCCTGGGACAGCTGGTCCCACGGGGCGCGGTTGACGGGCTTGCCGCCGAGTAGGTCGAGCAGGGCGAAGACCGACAAGCTGAGCAGCGTCCAGGCGATGATGTCGGTCGCCGGGATCGGCTTCTTCTTGCTCGTCTTCTTCTTTTTGCCGGGCGCGGTGCGGAGCAGGGTCCACCCCCACCAGATCAACGCCAGCGGCACGATGAGCCGCACACGCCCGACGAAGGCGCCGATGAAGTCGGCGAGCCAGGACCCGACGGGTCCGGTCGCTCCGGTGTACAAAGCCAGGCCGAGGATGAGGCCGAGCGCGATCAGTCCAAGACCGCGAGCCTCCCGCTGCTTCCGGGCGCGACGTTGGGCGGCAGTGCCCCGGGTGCTTGATGCACGCGAGCTGCCAGATGCCGATCGTCCACCCGCAGCTGCCCCTCGACCGGACCGGGGGGTCCGATTCGATGTAGCCACAGTGAGCGTGACTCTAGCAAGTCACCCAACCACTGTGGGTGTATGCCCACCTCTGGGGTCAGGTCTCGATTTCCAGAGGTCGACCTCCGTCGGCCCTGGGGCGAATTCGGCGAAGCCAACACTCACTGAGCGAAGCGGCTGTGGTCTCGATCGGCGGAGGTCGCGGCGACCCACCGCCTGCGGAAACCCACCGGCGAGAGGCTGGCGGCTTCAGGGCGCCGCCCAACCACCCGATACGGCAAAGATGGAGAAACATATCGTCGGGCGGATCATCGCGTTCATCGCCACCGTCGTTCTCGCCGGGTGCAGTGGTGTGCCCTCAGAACTCGGTTTCGGGGGTTCGGTGAACCAAGAAGAGTGCGATGCCATGATCGCAACGATGCTCGACCGCGAGCATGCAGCGGCCGACACTCGCATCGACGATCTCGTACGGGCGCTTCCGGACACGCTGGGAGACGCAAAGGACCGGTTCCTGGAGCTGTCCGAAGACGGACCTGCGGCCGACAGCGATGATCCCCTCGCCGAAGCCCGCGACTTCACCGACACGATCAATGCGGTCAACCAGCGGTCACTCGATGCGTGTGGCGTCCCGGTCTTTGCTGCCGCCAGCCAAATGATGATGACCAACCAGGTTTGCGCCTCGTCGTTCGACTGCGACGAGCTCCCTCATGTCGCTAGCTCCGTGCCGTGCTTCAGCGCCTCGTCGACCGTCATCGACCCCGGTTCGCTCGGCGGCGACGGCTTCAGCATCGCAAACTATCAACCGGTCGACTGCACGAGCCAGGAGCCCGTCGAGCTGCGGGCGGATGGAGCCTGGGTGCCAGTCCCATCGTCGACGGACTGGATGGAATTGAACGAGATCTACATGGTCGTGGTGCCAGTCCCGGCCGGAACGGGCGCCGACGACGCGTTCCGCAACGGATGGTTCGTTCCGGCGCTCGTGCCGGACGAGGAGCGACCGACGACAGCGGTGATTTCAGCCTTCGAGACCGCAGGTGGAGTCACACACCAAGATCTGGCGGTTGGCCATGCGGTCGTCATCGGCGACTTCCGCTGGCCGTGACACCGGAGCGACAACGTGAGCTCAGTCGCTCTTGCCCTCGTGGGCGCCGAGGACGACCGGCACGATCATCGGACGAAGCCGGGTCTTGTTGCTGACGAAGCGGCCGAGGGTCCGACGTACGACCCGTTCGAGCTCTTGACGGGTCCGCTTGCCATCCGACAACGACGCCTCGACGGCATCGCGGATCTGGTTCGCGGCCTGCTTGCGGAGCTGGTCGCCTTCTTCGCCGTGGACCCACCCACGACTGATGATCTCGGGAAGCCCGAGCAGCTCAGCATGCGGACCCTCGATGCGAAGCGGCACCACGCACGAGACGAATCCGTCGGTCCCGAGGGTGCGGCGCTCTGCGAGCACGCTCTCGTCGAGATCGCCGACGTTGCCGTCGACGTAGATGTACTCGGCGGGGACATCCTCGCCTCGGCGAAGGCCGTTCTCGTCGAGGACGACGGATTGACCGTCTTGGCAC
>CALLIQ010000775.1 GCA_938008925.1 uncultured Acidimicrobiales bacterium | reverse complement strand
GTCTTCGGCGGCGTCGTTTTCACGGTGATCTCGGTCCTCGTCCTCGGTTCGCTCGACTGGCGGGCCACACTCATCGTGTTCATTCCGATGATCGCCGTCGCCGTCGTGACCAAGACGGTCGACGAGAGGGTCAAGTCGTATCGACGGGCCGACCGGGCAGCCACCGCTGCGTTCAGTGGCGCCTTGACCGACGTGTTGGCGGGCGCAACGGCGGTGAAGGTCAACGATGCGAGTCCGAGCGTGGTCGCCAACCTGGGCGAGTTGGCCGACACCCGGCGGCAAACGGCGGTTCGCGATCGAGTGCTCGAGGACGGGATCATGGCGTTCGCCTCCGGGTCGGGCGATTTGGCCTTCGGCCTGTTGCTCGTCGCGAGCGCGGCGGCCATCCGAAGTGGTTCGCTCTCTCCGGCCGATCTCGCCGTGTTCGCGACCTATCTCGCCTACCTCAACTTCTTGCCGAGGATGATCGGTCGCCTGCTCGCTCGGCGGAAGCAGTCCCTCGTCTCGTACGAGAACATGACCAGGCTCGTTTCTGCCGACCACCCGTCCGACGTCGCCTTGCGTCGCTCCCTGCCGGCCTCTGAGCGCCAATTGGCGGATCGAATCGAGGCGGCAGCGGCGGTTCCGGGGGAGCGGGTTGGTGAGCGACGCCTCGGCGGTGATGACGGGACCCGGGCTGTGGAACCGCTGGATTCGTTGACGGTGTCGGGGCTGTCGGTCTCGCTTCGCGGCGGCGTCGGCGAGCTGGTTCCCGTGCTGTCAGACGTCGGGTTTCGGCTCGAGCGAGGGAGTTTCACCGTCGTCACCGGTGCGGTCGGCTCGGGCAAGACGACGCTGCTTCGCACGTTGGCCGGGCTGGTGTGGACGGGCTCGGAACCACTCGGCGCAATCGAGGGCACCGTGAGCTGGAACGGTGCACCGATCGACGACCTCGCTGCATTCATGGTGCCGCCACGGTCGGCGTTCCTTCCTCAGGTGCCGCAGCTGCTCTCCGACTCGATCGCCGACAACGTGCTGCTCTCCGGCGCGACCCCGAACGCGCACGTCGCCGAGAATGCGCCCGCCGGCGGCGACCCGCAGCTCGGGCGGGCCCTTGCGCTCGCTGCGGTCGATCGTGACGTCGCGGAGATGGCCGACGGCGTGGCGACGATGGTCGGGCCGAGAGGCCTCCGGTTGTCCGGTGGTCAGCGTCAGCGGGTGGCGACGGCACGGGCCTTGGCCCGCACGGCCGACCTTCTGCTGCTCGACGATCTGTCGAGCGCCCTCGACGTCGAGACCGAGCTCGATCTGTGGCGCAACCTCCGCGGTGCCGGATTCACCGTGTTGGCCGTCTCCCATCGACCCGTTGCCCTCGAGCTCGCCGACCAGGTCCTCACCGTCGAGGGTGGCACCGTGATCGTCTCGGGGCCGGACGGATCCGGGCCGGGGAACGCTGGCTGACCAGACCCAGGCCCTCAGTTCGCGCCGTCGTCGGGTCCATCGCTGAACGAGCCGCTCGACCCGCTTTGCGAGCCCTCGACCCACTCGCGGACGTTCGGCCGGATCTCCACCGGGACTTCGATCTTGATGTGCTGGCGGTCTGACGTTCCAATGCGGATGTAGCGGTGCCCCATGTCGAGTTCGAGGCCCGAACGAGGTGCCTCGACCGAGCCTCGCCAGGTCCGCCACGACACGGCGTCGACGTCGAGCTCGAGGCGCATGATCGCTCTCGAGACGGCGAAGATCGTGAGGCTGGCGCTCGCCACTGCCCATGCAGGCTGCTCGGGAACGAGGGCGATGGCGATCGCCGCGGCGATGGCGATGGCGGCGATCGATTGGAGGCGACTCCCGACGATCACCAGTGGTAGCCCGAGCACGTAGCCAGGGTACGCAGCGGGCTCGCGGATCCGCCGGTCGGGGTTGCGGGCCGAAACGGGCGGGTGGGTGTCGGTACCGACACCGCCATGGTGCCGATGACCCGATGAAATTGGGTCGTTGACCGGTGTGGTCTGCGCTGCGTGCTGGTGGACTGTGTGGATGTCTGACTCTTCCCTCACCACAGACGGGCCGATCCGCTACGGCGTCATCGGCACCGGCATGATGGGCATCGAACACATCGAGAACATCAATGTGCTCGACGGTGCCGTCGTCACCGCTGGGTCAGACCCGCACGAACCATCGCGTCGAGCCGCGATCGAGGCGGCGGCCGGGCCCGACGGGCAGCCGATCGCCACCTTCGAAGACCACCGAGACCTCCTCTCGAGCGGCCTGTGCGACGCCGTCGTCGTCGCGAGCCCCAACTTCACCCACATCGATGTGATGGCCGATGTGCTCGCCTCCGGTCTCCACGTCCTGCTCGAGAAGCCGATGTGTACCACCGTCGCCGACGCCGAAGCGCTCGTCGCCGCCGTCGAAGCGAGCGCCCCCGATCATCCCGACCGCATCGTGTGGGTCGGCCTCGAGTACCGCTACATGCCGGCCGTTGCGGCCCTGATCGACGGCGTGGCCGACGGCGAGGTGGGGACCCCACAGATGGTGTCGATCACCGAGCACCGGTTCCCGTTCCTGGTGAAGATCGGTGATTGGAATCGTTTCAGCGAGAACACCGGCGGGACGCTCGTCGAGAAGACGTGCCACTTCTTCGATCTGATGAACCTCGTCATGGGCGAGCGTCCGATTCGAGTGTTCGCATCGGGTGGACAGAACGTCAACCATCTCGACGAGGTCTACGACGGCAAGACCTCCGACATCCTCGACAACGCCTACGTGATCGTCGACTACGCCAACGGTCGTCGAGCCATGCTCGACCTGTGCATGTTCGCGGAGGCCACCCGCGAACAGGAGACCGTCTCCGTCATCGGCGCGAAGGGCAAGCTCGAAGCGATGCTGCCCTCCGGCACGCTGATGCGGGGCAGGCGAGGCGAGCACTTCATCGGTGAGGCCGAGGCGGAGGTGGTCGACGACGAGTCGATCGCTCACGAAGGCTTGCACCACGGATCGTCCTACGTCGAGCACGTGAAGTTCTGCCAGGCGATCCGAGGCGAAGGCCCGGTCGAGGTCACCGTCGACGACGGGCTGTGGTCGGTGGCCATCGGCGCCGCCGCTCATCGCAGCATCGACGAAGGCCGCCCGGTCGAGATGAAGGAGATGTTCTCATGAGCGCTCAGAGCGCCCCCGCCAGCGGCCGCCGCCCGGTCGAGATGTCGTGGTTCTCCGCATTGTGCGACGACGACTACGAGTTCCTCGGCGCCCCCGACCCCGAACTCGCGAGCTCGTGGGAGCACTGTCGCAACATCGTTCTCACCGCCGACCGCTATGGCTACGACAACGTGTTGTTGCCGTCGGGCTACCAGCTCGGCATCGACAACACCGCGTTCGCCGCTGGCATGGCGCCCCTGACCGAGCAGATTCGGTTGCTGCTGGCCGTGCGAATGGGTGAGCTCGTCGTCCCGCAGGTCGCACGCCAGATGGCGACGCTCGACCAGATGCTCGGCGGCCGCCTGACGATCAACATCATCTCGAGCGACATTCCTGGCGAGACCCTCGAATCCGAGCCTCGCTATCGCCGTTCGACCGAGATCATGTACGCCCTGCGCGAGCTGCTCGACGGTCGCGGTGTGAGTTATGAGGGCGAGTTTCTCGACCTCGAGATCGAACCGCCGCGCATCCGAACCGTGTCCGGCCGGTCGCCGTTGTTCTACTTCGGTGGCCTGTCGCCGGCGGCCCGCGACTGCGCCGCTGCGGCCGCCGACGTGTTCCTCACCTGGCCGAACACCACCGACAAGGTGCTCGAGGTCAAGGCCGACATGGACGAGCGAGCAGCCGCGTATGGGCGAAGCCTGCGCTACGGCTGGCGTAGCCACGTGATCGTGCGAGAGACAGAGGAAGAGGCCCGCATCGCCGCCGCCCGACTGCTCTCGAAGCTCGACGACGAGACCGGCGATGCCATCCGGAAGAAGTCGCTCGACTCGGCGTCCGCCGGAGTTGCCGCACAGACCGCATTGCGTGACGAGTCCGACGATGACGGCTACGTCGAGCGCCATCTCTGGACCGGCGTCGGACGAGCGCGCTCAGGTGCTGGCGCCGCGATCGTCGGTGACCCCGATCAGGTGCGGGGCAAGATCGAAGAGCTGATCGATGCTGGCATCGACGCCTTCATCCTGTCTGGCTACCCGCACGCCGCAGAATGCGACCTGTTCGCCCGCCACGTCCTGCCCCACATCGACCACGGTCGACTCGAGGTCGAGCCGAGCCCCATCGCAGCCCCCAGCTAGCCAACCTCCGTCTCTTCCGGGGTCGCAACCTCCGCTGATCGAGACGAGTTCGACGAAGTCGACACTCGCCGAGCGAAGCGGCTGCGACCCCAGAAGCGTTGGAGGGTCAGCCGGTGATGCGGAGCTGTGCGGCCCCGGGCGGTGGGAGTGCGACCCAGGTCTGGCCGGGGGTCAGTGGGATGGGTTGTCCGTTTGCATCGAGCACGGCGATCGGTTCTTGCGCCGTGTCGCGGCTCCACGTGGCCTGGATGTACTCACCGTCGGTGAACACCATCGCCTGACCGGTTCCGACCGACTGCGCCTCGGGTGAGGTCAGGTCGGCGGGCGATTGGACGTACGGCGTCACGATGACGACGACGTTCGGCGGGGCGACCAGGCGGCCGGTTGCATCGACGACGGCCCGACCATCTTGGGTGCGGGCCCAACCAACGCCGTTCCAGCGGTAGTTCACGGTCGTGTTGCCGTACGGCAGGTCGACGCCGGCGACCGGCGTGCCAACCACCTCGTCGGTCGACGACCGGTACGAGAACAGCGCCGGCGGCAAGCCACCCGCTGCATCGCCAGCGGCTCGAAGGTCGGCCGGTCGAGTGAACAGGTTGTGCGGTGCGACGCCTCCGCTTCGGAAGTACGCACCCGGAACCTCGCGGGCGTTCACGTTGATGATCGATCGCGAACCGAGCGAAGCGAGGACGTTGGCGTTGGCTCCCGAGCCGCTGAGCAATGGCGAGTTCATGGCGGCGAGGATGTCGAAGTCGGTCGTGCGGACCGATCGAACCGGACCGACGACGCCCGGCTCGTGGCTCTGGTAGACCGAGA
>CALLIQ010000774.1 GCA_938008925.1 uncultured Acidimicrobiales bacterium | reverse complement strand
CAAGAGGCGGCGTGCATGACCGACGACGAGCTCAAGGCCGTCGCCATCCTCGCTCGCCGAGCCGAGAAGCACTACGGCGCCCCGCAAGACGTGGAGTGGGCGATCGATCGCCATCTCCCGGACGGGGAGAACGTCGTGATGTTGCAGAGCCGGCCCGAAACGGTCTGGTCGCAGAAGAAGAAGGCGCCGATCGCAAAGGGCGGCGGTGACTACATGTCGTCGATCGTGTCGACGCTCGTCTCACCGCTCCACACGAAAGACAAGTAGCGATCCGGCGGGCGATCCGCCCGCTCGCACACCATCTCATCAAACAGTCCCATCAAGCAGTCTCATCAAGCAGTTCAGAAAACAGAGCAGTTCCGTCACACGAATCCAGGGGGATTTCAGACATGGCAAGCAACAGGTTCCCGAGCCCATTCGAGATTGAAGGCCCAGAGGGCGTCGATGGCTGGGAGGATCTCTACCCGTACTCCGTCACCTTCGGTGAGGGCCGACGCGAGTACGAGGACAGTCGCTTCTGGTTCTGGGACTCCATGCACTGGGGAACGGCGATGACGCCGTTCGACTCCACCTTCTTCGAGCTGGCGATCGCCACGCTGAGTCAGATGAACAGCCGCCACTACCGCATCCCCCCGGCGGACGGCATCGACTTCCGCGTGCTCTACGGCTACGCCTACCTCTCTCCCGTCGGCGTCGATCCCTCGAAGATCGAAGATCGCGTTCCGCAGTTCATGGAGCGAGCCGGCCACTACTTCATGAACTGGGACTCGCTCTATGACTCCTGGCTCGGCAAGATCAAGGGCACCATCGACCAGATCGAAGCGCTCGACTTCTCGCCGCTTCCCGAGATGGAAGAGCTCCCGATCATCACCGACGGCATCGCCCTCGGCTCGGGTCACCGGCTGCAGAAGGACTGGCACGCGTTCAAGGATCTGATCCTCCAGACCTGGCAGTACCACTTCGAGTTCTTGAACCTCGGCTACGCCGCCTATCTCGACTACTTCGGCTTCTGCAAGGAAGCCTTCCCGTCGATCCCCGACCTGGCCATCGCCAAGATGGTCGCCGGCGTCGAGGTCGACCTGTTCCGCCCGAACGAAGAGTTGAAGGTGCTCGCCCAAAAGGCCGTCGACATGGGCATCGCCCGTGCGTTCGACGACCCTGCCAACGTCGATCTCAGCTCCGCAGAGGGCCAGCAGTGGCAGGCCGCCTATGACGAGGTGAAGGACCCGTGGTTCAACTTCACCTCGGGCAACGGCTTCTACCACTTCGACAAGACGTGGCGTGACTACCCCGAGATCCCGCACGCGTTCATCAAGGACTACATCACCAAGATCGAAGCCGGCGTCGACATCGCCCGCCCGATCGAAGCGATCATCGCCGAGCGCGACCGAGTCGTCGCCGAATACCGCGATCTCCTCGACTCCGACGAAGACCGCGAAGCGTTCGACGGCAAGCTCGGCCTTGCTCGAGTCGTGTTCCCCTACGTGGAGAACCACAACTTCTACATCGAGCACTGGACGATGTCGGTCGTGTGGCGCAAGGTCAAGGAACTCGGAGCGGTCTTCGCCAAGGAAGGTCTCATGGCCGCCGAGGACGACATCATGTTCCTCAAGCGCGACGAGATCGACGAGGTCCTCTGGGACTACTACTCGAACTGGGCCGTCAATGCTCCGACCGCCGCGGCCCACCACTGGGGCCCGAAGATCGCTCGCCGCCGCGAGATTCACTCGAAGATGCTCGATTGGAATGCGCCGAAGGCGCTCGGCGAGCCGCCCGAGGTGATCACCGAGCCGTTCACGATCATGTTGTGGGGCATCACCACCGACTCGGTGAGCACCTGGCTCGGGTCGGAGGACGACGGTGGCGACTTGAAGGGCATGGCCGCCTCACCCGGTGTGGTCGAAGGCAAGGCACGCTTGGTCTTCAACCCAGAAGACGTCGGCGAGCTCGAGGACGGCGAGATCATGGTCGCCCCGATCACCGCGCCGAGTTGGGCGCCCGCCTTCCCCAAGATCAAGGCCTGCGTCACCGACATCGGCGGCATGATGAGTCACGCCGCCATCGTCTGTCGCGAGTACGCCGTCCCCGCGGTGACGGGGACCGGCTTCGGCACCGATCGCATCCAAACCGGTCAAATGATTCGGGTCGACGGTTCCGCTGGCACCGTCACGATCCTCGACTAGGTATCCGCCCGGCGGCCAACCGTCGCTCGGCAAGACCGAAAGGACAATCCCATGCTCACCCAAGAACAGAACGACGAACTGACCCAGGTCGGCCCCGGCACGCCAATGGGCACGCTGCTTCGCAACTACTGGTATCCGGTTGCGATCACCCGCGAGCTCGAGGACTTCCCGGTGAAGAAGGCCCGGCTCTTG
Organism: uncultured Acidimicrobiales bacterium; assembly: GCA_938008925.1. Lineage (GTDB taxonomy): Bacteria > Actinomycetota > Acidimicrobiia > Acidimicrobiales > SZUA-35 > CALEWY01. The sequence goes on along the minus strand of CALLIQ010000774.1, from coordinate 2,899 downwards.
GGTGAGGATTGGGCGGTCTACAAGCTGCCGAACCCGGGCCCGGACGGCCGCCCGGCGTACGGCATCGTCGATGAGCGGTGTCCGCACCGCGGCGCATCGATGGTCTACGGCATGGTCGAGGACGACGGCATTCGCTGCGGCTACCACGGCTGGAAGTTCGACCAGGACGGAACCTGTGTCGAGATCTTGGCCGAGCCGGATTCGTCGCCGAAGTTCCGCGAGCAGTGCGGAATCAAGTCCGGTGAGGCACAAGAGCTCGGCGGCCTGATCTGGGCCTACGTCGGTGACGGACCAGCACCCGAACTCCCTCGCTACTCCGCCTATGTGATGGAAGGCATTCGCGACATCGGGCACTCGTTCCTGCCGTGCAACTGGCTCCAGATCATGGAGAACGCGGTCGATCCGTACCACGTCGAGTCCTTGCACGGCATGTACTTCGAGTTCCTCGCGCATCACAAGAACTTCGAGATGCCGAGCGCGTTCAAGTCGAACAAGCACGAGAAGATCGGGTTCGACGTGTTCGAGCACGGCATCGTCAAGCGTCGCCTCCTCGTCGGCCAGGACGAAGAGTCAGACGATTGGAAGATCGGTCACCCGCTCGTGTTCCCGTACAAGATGTGGGTCGGGGGCAACGGCGTCTATCAAATGCAGATCCGTGTCCCGGTCGATGACACGACGACGTGGATGTTGTTCTATTCCGTCCACAACCCAGACGGCATCGACGTTCCGGAGCAGGCCCACGCCGTCGACTACGAGTACGAGTGGATCGACGACAAGGGCAACTACATCGTCGACTACATCGAAGGCCAAGACATCATGGCCTGGGTCACCCAGGGCGACATCGTCGATCGCACCCGGGAGAAGATCACCAAGAGCGACATCGGCGTCGTGACCCTTCGCAAGATGTTCCGCGAAGCAATGGACGACGCGGCGGCTGGCAAGGACCCGGTGGCGGTCGTACGGGAACCGCACGACGACATCGTCTTGCCGCTCGAACGCGACAAGTTCGGGCGAGGCGCCGAGTTCGCGACCCAATGGATCGATCGTGGATCGATGCGATACTCGCCCCAAGCCGATGATCTGAAGAAGTTGCATCTCGAAGCCGCCGCGAATCGCGGCGATGCATCCGACAAGTTCTAGGGTCTCGCCGATGAGCATCGATCACGCCCACTGGGCCGAGTATCTGGCTGCCGGAGTCGACGAACGCCGCGAACTCGCCGCCATCACGAAGACGATCGAGGACCTCTCGATCGACGACGCGTACGCCATCCAAGCGGCGCTCCTCGAGCTCCAGCTCGGTCGGGGTGACACGCTCGCTGGCGCCAAGCTCGGACTGACCTCCGCAGCCAAGCAGGAGCAGATGGGGGTCTCGGAGCCGGTGTACGGCTGGGTGCGTTCATCGACGGTGCTCGAACCCGACGACGGGGTCAACCCCGTCGCCCTCTCCGATTTCATTCATCCGCGGATCGAGCCGGAGATCGTCTTCCGGCTCGCCGAGGACCTCGCCGGCCCCGGCGTGACGGCGGGCGATGCGCTCGACGCGACCGCCGAGGTGATCGGCGGCATCGAAGTGATCGACTCTCGCTACGAGGCCTTCTCCTTCACGCTGCCCGACGTGGTCGCCGACAACACCTCCGCTGCGGCCGTGGCGATCGGCACCGACGGGGTCGGGCCACGCGAGGTCGACCTCACCACGCTCGGTTGTGTGCTCGAGGTCGACGGTGAGATCACCGGGACCGCGACCGGTGCCGCCCTGCTCGGCAGCCCGGCCGAGTGCCTCGCCATGCTGGCCAACCACGTCGGCAAGCACGGACAGAAGCTCGAGGCGGGCTGGATCATCATGGCCGGCGCGGCCACCGACGCGAAGCCGCTCGCGGTTGGCACGACGGCGGCAGCCCGCTATTCGTCGCTCGGCTCTGTGCGTGTCGTCGGAGTGTGAGCCACCCGCCATCGCCATCGATCCGCTGACCGGCACACTCCGCTCGACCCCGTCGTGGTCGAACGCCAGACTCTCACGCGTCTTCGACGCAGTGACCCGTCCGACGCGGTGACCCGTTGCAGTGACCCGTTGCAGTGACCCGTCCCAACTACTGAACAGCTCGACTCCAGGAGAGACCATGACATCGGAAGCGATCGAAGAGGCCGCCCAGCAAATCTGGCAGGCAGCCGAGACCGGAACGCCCGGGCCGCCCGTGCGCGATCTGGTCGGCTCGGCCACCGATGTCGAACTCGGCTACGCCATCCAGCAGGTCAACACCGACCGCCACATCGCTGCCGGCCGACGGGTCAGCGGCCGCAAAATCGGACTGACGGCCGTCGCTGTCCAACAACAGCTCGGCGTCGACCAGCCTGATTTCGGCACGCTCTTCGTCGACATGGAGTTCGGCGACGGGGTCGAGATTCCCGCCGGCCGTCTGCTGCAACCACGGGCAGAGGCCGAGGTCGCCATCGTGTTGGAGCACGACCTCGACAAGGGCGAGCACAGCTTCGCCGACATCATCAATGCCACCGCATACGCGCTGCCGTCGATCGAGATCGTCGACAGTCGAATCGCTGACTGGGACATCCGTTTCGTCGACACGGTGGCCGACAACGCGAGTTGTGGCCTCTACGTTCTCGGCGGCAAACCGGTCCCGCTGTCGGCCGTCGATCTGCGCACGATCCCGATGTCGATGACCATCAACGGTGAGGAAGTTTCGACCGGCGAGGGGGCGGCATGTCTTGGCCACCCGCTGAACGCGGCTCGCTGGCTGGCCGATGTGATGAGCGAGCGAGGCACACCGCTCCGAGCCGGCGAGGTGATCATGACGGGCGCCCTCGGCCCGATGAAGCCGATGGTGCATGGCGACACCGTGACCGCATCGTTCGGTGATCTCGGCACGGTGACGACGTCGGTCGC
>CALLIQ010000773.1 GCA_938008925.1 uncultured Acidimicrobiales bacterium | reverse complement strand
CCGATGGGCGATCGCTTCAGCGAGGGCGATGGTGAAGGGCGTCCGGGGCGTCACGGCTTGGAGGAGGAGATCCCAGGCGTGGTCCGACTCGCCTCGGTGGAGCGCCATGGCGGCGAGGCCGACCAGCGCATCGTTCGATTGGCGGCTCAACCGTCCGCGCAGCGCCGCTCTGCCGTATCCGACGACGAGATCGGCGGCTTCCGCGACCAGTCCGGTGTCGATCAGGGCGACGGCTCGGATGATGTCGGAGCTGTCCCAGACCGACCGAGACCAGTCGATTCGATCGAGCGTGGCGAGCGCCGCATCGGGCTGGTTGGCGACGATCTGCGCCGTCGCCAACGACAGTCCGGTGATCACCGTGTAGTTGATCTGATGCGCCTCGTTGAGCACCATCTCGAAGCCTGGCCGGTAGTGATCGAGCGCACCAGCGACGTCGCCCTGGTACAGGCAGACCGTGCCGCGAGCCCACGCAACGCCGGCGCGTGACAAAGGGCCGACGTCGTGCTCGTCGATCAACGCGGCCGCATGAGCGAGCAGCTCGAGTGCTTCGTCGGGGAATTGACGAGCACGCGTGTAGCCGTGAAGACCGAGTGCTTGGACCGTTGCGATGTCGGGACCGTGTTCGATCACCGCTTCGTTCATGCGATGAACCGTCGGGAAGTCGTCGAGCTGCATGGCGATCAGGGCGAGGTTTCGCCGCAGCCATGCGCCGTGCTCGGAGTCCGGCTCGTGGTGAGGCAGAACGAGCTCGATCCAGCGACGTCCTTCGGTGGCCGGTATCCGAGTCTCCCAGAGTCCTTGGCAGCCACGAGCCAGCATCGCTGCGTCGTCCCACCGCTCGGTACCCGTCGCCCACTCCAACGCGCTGGCCACGTTCGGCCACTCGACGGCGAGGCGAATACAGCGGTCGAGGTCCTCGGCTTCGGTCCAGCGATCGAAGGCGGTCCGAGCGAGGTAGTGGGCAAGGTGTCGATCTCGGGCCTCGGTCACCTCGCTGGCACGCGCCAGCTGATTTCCGGCGTAGATGCGAACGGTCTCGAGCAGCCGGAAACGGGCGCTGTCGTCGTCGCCTTGAGCGGCGCTCGGAGTGATCAGCGACTTCGCCACCATCGAATCGAGGAGATCGAGCGTGTCGTAGGCATCGGTGTCGGCTGCGGCCGAGGCAGCGTCGAGGTCGAAAGATCCGACGAAGACGCCCATCCGCCGGAAGAACGATTGCTCCTCCGGGTCGAGGAGGTCGTAGCTCCAGTCGAGTGTCGCCTGCAGCGTTCGCCTGCGCTGTCGGCCTCGGCCGCCGGACAGCAGCTTGAAGCGATCACCCATTCGATCGAGCAGGTCGGACGGCGACATCACCGCCGTTCGCGCTGCGGCGAGCTCGATGGCCAACGGCAGACCGTCGAGGCGGTCGCAGATCTCGGAGACGATGGTGGTGGTCTCGGTGTCGTCGGGGAAGCTCGGGTCGATGGCCCGAGCGCGGGCCATGAAGAGATCGACCGCCGATCGGTCGCCCGGTCGATTGGCGAGTGATGGGAGTCCGACGACCTGCTCGCCGGGGACGTCGAGTCGCTGGCGAGACGTGCAGAGCAGCATGGTCGACGCCGACCGGTTCAGCAGCAGCTCGCAGAAATCAGCACAGGCATCGAGGAGGTGTTCGCAATTGTCGAGCAGCACGAGCGCTTCTCGGCTCGCCAGGTGGTCGACGATCTGACTGATCGGGTCGCCGCCGACGAGTGTGAGGCGGACGGCGGTCGCGAGTGCGGCGGCGAGTTCCGACTCGTCCGAGACGGCGGCCAGGTCGGCGAAGTAGCAGCCGTCGGGACGATTGGGGAGCTCGTGGTGGGCGACTTCGAGCGCGAGCCGAGTCTTGCCGCAGCCGCCCGCTCCGGTCACCGTGACGAGCGACGACGTCTCGAGCAGGCCGCGGATCTGGACGATCTGTGACTCTCGACCGAGGATCTGCGTCCCCGAGTTCGGCAGGGTCGACAGCTCAGGGTCGACGACGCGCAGCGGGCGAAACGAGTCGTGCCCCAACTGGTGAATCGACACCGGTTCATTGACGTCCTTCAACCGGTGCTCGCCGAGCCACGTGGTCGGGAAGGTGACCTCGGCCTTCACCTGCTCGCTCATGAGGATCTGACCGCCGTGGGCGATCGCCTCGATGCGCGACGCGGTGTTCGGAACCGGTCCGAAGTAGTCGCCCGCCCGCTCGGTCGAGCGGCCGCGGTGCAGGCCCATCCGAACCCGCAGCGGTGGCGCTCCGTTCCAGTCGGCATCCCGAAGCGCCTGTTGGGCCTGTCGGGCAGCCAGCACGCCCGCGGTGGGGTCGACGAAGGCGCCGCGGAAGGAGTCCCCGGCCGTGCCGAAGACGTAGCCGTCGTTCGCCTCGATCGACTCTCGGACGATCTTGTCGTGGATCACGAAGGATCGAGCCGTGGCCTCGGTGTCGGCGGCCCACAGTCGGGTCGAGCCCTCGACGTCGGTGAAGAGGAAGGTGACGATGCCGCCGGGAAGGACGGTGGAGCTCGGTGAGGTCATTCTGCGTTGGTCGTCGGCGCGTGCCGTGATCGACGACCGGGGCCGTCGGGCATCGCCATCATCCCCGGGGACCGGCGGCGGCGCAATCAAGAGTGGCGCGCCGCGAGCAACCGGACCAATCGTCGTCTATCTTCGACCGCCGACATCGGCCGCGAGGAGCACGTGAACGCAATGGCATCAATCGAGACGATCGAAGGCATCGGCCCAGCCCAGGGCAAGAAGTTGCGGGCAGCCGGAATCCGGTCGTGCGAGGCGTTGCTGCGTCGCGGTGGAGCGAAGAAGGGCCGCTCGGCGATCGCCGACGAGTGCGGCGTGCCCGAGAAGTCGGTGCTCGAGTGGGTGAACCGGGCCGACCTCATGCGGATCAAGGGCGTTGGTTCGGAGTACAGCGACCTGCTCGAGGCCGCCGGAGTCGACACGGTCAAAGAACTCAGGAATCGCAACGCCGCGAACCTGACCAAGGCGATGGTCGAGGCCAACGCCGCCACCATCAAGAAGACGAAGCGGAGCATCGTTCGGCGAACGCCGGCCGAGTCCGAAGTCGAGCGATGGGTCGCGCACGCCAAAACGCTCGACCCCGCCATCACCCACTGACCCATCACGCGCTGACCCATCACGCGCTGACCCATCACGCGCTGACCCGTCACGCACTGACTGTTCAGGCCCTCAAAAGGGGGGCCGTGGCGCCGATGGAGCCTGCATGCGTTCGAACGCCGCTGCAGGAACCCTCACCGAATCTCGGAGCACCCAGACTCGAAGCCCGGAGACCCGTGCTCCGATCACGAGGAATCCCGGGCGGGCTCGTCGAGCGGGCGTCCGACTGAGCTG
>CALLIQ010000772.1 GCA_938008925.1 uncultured Acidimicrobiales bacterium | reverse complement strand
CTGTGGGACGACGTAGGAGCGTCCCTTGAGGAGCGCGAGGCCGCGACCGGCGGCGAGCAGTCCGAGGGTGGCGCGAGGGCTGACGCCGAAGTCGATCAGCGGATCGAGCTCGGGGAGACCCCGGACCGTGGGCTCTCGGGTGGCCATGACGAGGTCGACCGCGTACTGCGCCACGCCGGCGTCCACGTAGACCTGGTCGGCGGCGTCTTGCAGGGCGGCGAGGTCATCGATGGAGAGAACCTGGTCGCACGTCGGCGTGCTGGTTCCCATGCGGCGGGCGATCTCGAGTTCTTCGTTCGGCGTCGGATAGCCGACCGTGACCTTCATCAAGAAGCGGTCGCGCTGGGCCTCGGGCAGTGTGTAGACACCCTCGGATTCGATCGGGTTCTGCGTGGCCAGCACGAGGAAGGGCTTCGGCAGCGGTCGGGTCTGCCCGCCGATCGAGACCTGGCGCTCGGCCATGACCTCGAGCAGAGCGGACTGGACCTTCGCCGGTGCTCGGTTGATCTCGTCGGTGAGGACGAGGTTGGCGAACACGGGACCCCATTCGATGTCGAACTCTTCTTTCGATGCACGCCAGATGCGGGTGCCGATGAGGTCTGATGGAAGGAGGTCGGGCGTGAACTGCAGGCGAGCGAAGCTGCCGCCGACCGACTGAGCCAGCGTGGACACAGCGAGGGTCTTGGCGAGACCGGGCAGGCCCTCCAACAGGATGTGCCCTCGGGCCAAGACGGCGACGAGGAGCCGCTCGACCATGTGGTCCTGGCCGACGATCACTCGCTTCACCTGGAACAGCACCTGCTCGAGCGTGGCTGCTGCGGTCGCCGGGTCGACGACGCGAGCCTCGTCGGTTGGCAGTGGCGGCATGCTCGGTTGGTCGGTCATGTCGGTGTCGCTCCAGGGGGTGGTGAACAGGATCGCGCTGGGGGTGTGGCTCGAGCCGCGGACGGTCCAGCGTGCACGATCGGTACAACAGTCAATCGTCTATCGGCGAAAGCCCGGCGAAAACGAGGATGCGCCCTAGCGTGGCAGCCGTGCGCATCTTGGTCGTTGATGACGAGGAAGAGTTGGCCGAAGCGATCGCGACGTCGTTGCGACGCGAGGGTTACGCGGTCGATGTGGCGAACGACGGGCATGGCGCCCTCGATCGTCTCATGCTGAACCCGTACGACCTGGTCACGCTCGACCTCACCCTGCCCGATCTCGATGGTCGAGAGGTCTGTCGGCTCATCCGGACCGACGCCCGCTTCGACCCGGCGACGCGTGTGCTCATGGTGACCGCTCGTGACGACATCGAAGAACGGGTCGCCGGGCTCGATGACGGAGCCGACGACTACCTCGTGAAACCTTTCGCTTTACGAGAGCTTTCCGCCCGCGTTCGTAGCTTGCTGCGACGAGAGACCTCAGGAGCCGACTCGGTCATCCAGGTCGGAGATCTGACCCTCGACACCGCTCGCCAGATCGTCGAGTGGGCCAGAACCCCGGTCGACCTGACCACCAAGGAGTTCGCCCTCTTGCGCTACTTCATGACCCATCCGGGCGAGGTCCTCAGCCAGGAACGACTGCTCGAACACGTCTGGGACGAAGCGATGGATCCTTTCACGAACACGGTGCGAGTCACGGTTGGCACGCTGCGCCGCAAGCTGACCGACATCGCCGACCAGCAGCTGATCGAGACGGTCATCGGATCGGGCTATCGCCTCATCGACCCCGACGTCGGCGCCGCGCCCGATTCCGGCGACTGACGAGCGATTCGTGCCCCGAATCTTCCAATCGATCAGGTTTCGGCTCTCGCTGGCGTTCTCGATCGTCGTCTTCTCGTTCGGGACGCTGCTCGTCGGAGGGCTCTACCTGTATCAGGTGAACCAGCTCGGCGAGCCCGTCCTGATGTCGCGCCAGATCAACTTTCGCGACCCGTCGACCGGGCAGATCATCGAGACCAACATGCGAGCCGTCTTCCAAGAGGACGTGCAGCGAGCGTTGGCCGAGCGAATCGAGATCGATGCCTACCGAGAGGCGCTGAACGAACTGCGAAAGGGCTCGGTCGGCGCGTTGGTGTTGTTGTTCTTCGCCAGCTTCGGAACCGGCTATCTCCTCTCGGGGTGGACGCTTCGACCCGTCGACCGCATCGCCGGCGTCGCTCGCGACATCAGCGCCACCGATCTGTCTCGTCGCATCGCACTCAGAGGGCCGGACGACGAGTTGAAGAACCTGGCCGACACCTTCGACGCCATGCTCGAACGCCTTCAGGGGTCGTTCGAAGACCAGCGACGATTCGTGCACGAAGCGAGCCACGAGCTGCGCAATCCCCTCGCGGTCGCGCAGGCCAACCTCGAGCTCGCGCTCGACGGCGGCACGGAGGAGGAGCTCCGCAAGGCGGCGGAGATCGCGCACCGCTCGACGGGTCGGATGTCGGTGCTCGTCGATGATCTGCTGGAGCAGGCGAGGGCCGGAGTGCCAGAACTCAAGCGTGGTGACGTCGACCTCGCGGCGCTCGTCACTGCGGCGGCCGAGGATCACCGGGCGACCGCATCGCAGCGAAACCTGTCGATCGAGACCGTCGTCGACGATGGCGACGCGACCGTGATCGGCGACGGTCCGGCACTTCGTCGAGCGGTCGGGAATCTCGTCGTCAACGCGAGCCGCCTCGCCCCAGAGCATTCGACGATCACGCTCGAGATCGTGAATCAGCCCGAGTGCGTGTTGCTGAGCGTCATCGATGAAGGCCCCGGCATCGCCCCCGGCGACCGCGAGGCGGTGTTCGAGCGGTTCTGGCGCGGGAGCGATCCCGGCGCGGGGAGCGGGCTCGGTTTGAGTCTCGTGCGGCGCATCGCCGAACGACACGGTGGTGAAGCGTTGCTCAACGCTGAGCCGAATGGCGGTTCGCGCTTCACCTTGCGCCTTCCCCGGCCGATTCAACGTTGAGACGCGTCGTTCGCCGCCGGATGGATTCTTTCGAACCGGTCGGCCGTTTCTCTCGTCGAAGTTTTACGCTCGCTTTCCTTCCACTCACGTACCGTTCGCAGCAGATCAGGAGCTCGATGACATGACCGATCGGGTCTGGGATTTCGAATCGACCGGTGCGCAGGCCGTCCCGCCAACCCCCACGGGACAGCCAACCACTGTCGATCCGACCCCTCCGTTCGGTCAGGCTCCGATCACCCCTGTGTCGAGTCGACCCGGTGTGGCAACGTCTGGTTTCCCTCCTACGCCCCCCGCTGCGCCGGGCCGACTCGACCAAAGGCCCACCCCCGGGCCGCTCGGTCCGCCGTCCGCCGGCGTGCAGCAGTCGCCACCGGTTGCAGCGTTCGCACCTGTCGCGGCCCCTGCCGCCGCACCGTCGTTGGCGCCGACCCGACCGCCCCAGCCGGGCGAGCGACTGCTCCACGAGAACCAGCAACCGGTCGCCTCATCGCCTCGTTGGGGATGGCGCGCTCTCGTCGCGTTCGTGGCTGGTGGCGTGCTGGCCGGCGCCGGCTTCTTCGCCGGGTTCCGGTCCAACGACGAGGCCCCAACAACGGCCACCGCACCCATCTCGACCACGACCGCTGCTGGCGGTCAGTCCCAGGCTCCGGTCGTCGTCGCCCCGCCGCTCGACACCGATGAGCCCGCGGCGTTCGTCTCGAACGTGCTCGGCCCATCGGTCGTCCAGATCGAGACTCGCCAGAACGAGGTCGCACTCGGGCTCGGGTCCGGCGTCGTCTTCCGGGACGGTTTGATCCTGACCAACCAGCACGTGGTCAACAATGCGACGTCGATCACCGTTCGCACCTCCGACGGTCGTGCGTTCGAAGCCGAGCTCGTCGGTGGAGACGAGCGAGTCGACGTCGCCGTGCTCGACATCGGGACCGAGCCCGGCTTGCCGATCGCCCAGCTCGGCGACGACAGCGACCTCGAGGTCGGTCAGCTCGCGGTCGCCATCGGCAGCCCCTTCCAACTCCAGCAGACCGTCACACTCGGCATCGTCTCGGCGCTGAACCGCCCCGTGCCGACGGGCCCCTCGGCCTTCACCGCGATGATCCAAACCGACACGGCGATCAATCCCGGTAACTCCGGTGGTGCGCTCGCCGACCGCAACGGACGGGTCATCGGCATC
>CALLIQ010000771.1 GCA_938008925.1 uncultured Acidimicrobiales bacterium | reverse complement strand
CGAACACCGTCCCTTTCGGATCTGGCTCGCCACCTTGCTCGACCACGCCAAGGACGACCCGGAGTTCGCCGAGGCCCAAGTCCGCTTCGTCACCGGCGTCTTGCAGCCCGTGCGCGACACGGTCGTGACCGCACTCGAACGGGGCGACCTCCGATCCGGGCTCGACGTCGACGAGGCAACGACCCGCCTCGCCTCGCCCGTTCTCACTGAACACGTGATGCTGCGACGCTCGGCCGACGACGCGGCGATCGCCACCTCCGTCCGGGCCTTCCTCAGCGACCACGGGACAGCATCTCACCGCTCGACGTAGCGGCGGGCCGACCCGACGTCACGCACCGGGTGCGGTCACCTCGAGAGCACGTTTACCCCGAGAGCACGTTCACATCGAGAGCACGTTCACTTCGAGAGCACGTTCACTTCGACAACAGCTTGTCGATCTGGCGCTGCTGCCACGTCGACGACCCCTCCCCCGCCGATGAGAGCGAGGACGGCCGGTTGAGGCGAACCACGAGTCCGTGGACAGCGATGCCGGCGCCCCAGCCGATGAACGCCCAGACCGACCACCACGCCCACCACTCGTCCGCGATGCCGGCCGCCAGGTTGGTGGCGACGTTGACCACGAGGATGACGACCATGCCGACCGCGAACACGCCGGCGTGGACGAAGAAGGCCTGGAGTTGTTCGACGTATCGCCGAGCCGCCTCCAACCGTTCGGCCTCGCTGGGCCGGTCCCACTCGCTGAGCCGGTCTGGCTTGCTCGCCAGGTCCGCTTGCGGGCGAAGCGATTCGGTCGGCTGCGTCATCGCTGATCTTCTTTCGTTTCGGAGGCGATCGGAACGATCGCGAGGAGCTCGACACCCACGGACGAGAGGTGCGCAACGAGACCGTGCAGCTGAGACGAGTCCCGAATGACGCCGACGAGCCTCGTCACACCAGGCTCCGACTCGACGATGCTGAAGTCGTCGATGAGCGGGCGCAGCGATCGGGCTCCGACCGTGCCGCGTAGGGCGATCTCGTATGTGGCTGGATCGGTCATGCCTCTACCGTGGGGCATCGCTCGCCATCTCGCCTCGCACGAGCCGTGATCTCACCCAGGTGAGATCGGTGTCGCAGGTCGTCGAGGCTCTGTCGAAATTCGGTTGGAAAGGGGATCACGTGGACGGCGCACTCAACCTCGGCCTGGCTGCGACGAAGCTGCGCCCGCCAACCCTGCCGGGGTCGCTCATTCAACGGTCTCGGCTCGACGACCGCTTGAACACAGGCGTCGATGCGCAGGCCCGCCTCGTGCTGATCAGCGCCCCCGCCGGATCGGGCAAGACCACGCTCGTCGCCTCGTGGCTCGCCGCTCGCGACGGCGCCGCTGCCTGGCTGCAAGCCGAGGCCGGCGACGACGATCCCGGCCGGTTCTGGGCCTACCTCGTCGAGGCGATCAGCGAGATCGCGCCGAGCGTACGAGCCGACGTGAAACCGGCTGTTCTGGCCACGACCGGCGACGACGACATGGTGGTCTCCACGCTCATCAACGCGTTGGCCCGGGTCGAGCAGCCGCTCGTCATCGTCGTGGACGACTACCACCTGATCACCAACGACGCCATCCACGACGGCATGGAGCGACTCGTCGAGTTGTGCCCGCCGCACGTCACCGTGGTCGTCTCGACCCGCTTCGACCCCCCGTTCCGCCTCGGTCGCCTCCGGGTTCGCGGTCACCTACTCGAGGTGCGCAGCGACGGACTCCGGTTCGAATCAACCGAAGCGGCGACCCTCCTCCGGGCCGGAGATGGGTCGCTGGGAGCCGACGACATCGAGCTGCTCTCGAGCAGAACCGAAGGATGGGCGGCCGGTCTGGTGCTGGCCCGACTGTCCATGGCTCAGGTGCCCGACGCGTCGGCGTTCGTTCAGGAGTTCCACGGCGACGATCAGCTCGTCGTCGACTACCTGAGCGACGAGTTCCTCGCCGGAGTCGACGCCGACCACCTCGACCGCTTGCTCTCGACGTCGATCCTCGAGCAGATGAGCGGGCCGCTGATCGACGCCGTCACGGGCTCGACCGACGGTGCGATCTGGCTCGCCGACACCGCGTCGGAGAACCAGCTCGTCATCAGCCTGGATCGCACCGGCGAGTGGTTCCGCTACCACCACCTCCTGCGCGATCTGCTCCGTCTCGAGGCCGAGACGACGATGTCCGATCGCCTTCCCGAGCTTCACCGGCGAGCGGCCGCATGGTTCGAATCCGAGGGCGATCATCATCGAGCCGCCCAGCACTTCATCAAGGCCGGCGAACGAGCCGAGGTGGCGCGGCTCATGATCGCGCTCGGCCCTCAGCTCATCGCCGACAATCAGATCGGCACGCTGCGAACGACCTTGGCGGCCATCGGTGATGCGGTCGAAACCGACACCATCTGCGCACTCCTGTGGGGTTGGTGCGAGTACATCGCTGGAGCGTTCGACTCAGCGGCACGCTGGGTGGAGGTGACGCATCGCATCGCCCCGGACGGCTTTGATCAGATCATCACGGCACCGCTTCGGATGAACATCCTGCTCGCTCGCGGCGACGTTCAGTCGGCACTCGCCATCGCCAGAGAGTGTTCGGATCTCGACCGCCTTCGATCGATGCGGATCGAGCTGGCCAACGTCGCCACCGTGGCCGGCGGGACCCACATGTGGGCGGGCCAGACCGACGATGCGCGGGCCGTGCTGGCCGTGGCGGTCGAACGGACACAGCACTCCGACAACCACTCGGTCCATCTCCTCAGCCTGATCTTTCAGGCACTGGCCGAGTTCGATGCGGGCGACATGGCCGGCGCGAGAGAGCGAGCCGTGCACGCCATCGCCACCGCCGAGGCATTGGGACTCGGCTCCTATCACCGGCTCGGTCCGGCCTATGCGATCCGGGCCCGAACCGGCGAGGGGTCCGACGCCCCCGCCGACGCGCGCCGGGCCGTCGAGTCGGCCAAGCGAACGACAGGCGATCTCGCCCTGGCACACGTCCTGACCACGTGTGGCGACGTGCTGCTGGATGCGTCGGACGCCGAAGGCCTGGAGTTGCTGACCGAGGCTCGCACCGTGGTCGATCGGTGTCCCGACCCCGGCATCGTCGCTCGCCATCTGGAACGGATCGAGTCTCGTCACGCCATCGCCGCGACGACGGTCGAGACACCGGGCATCGTCGAGCAGCTGACCGACCGGGAGACCGCCGTGCTCCGCTATCTGCCCACCACGCTGTCGCAGCGCGAGATCGCGAACGAACTCTTCGTCTCGCCGAACACGGTGAAGACCCACTGCACGGCGATCTACCGCAAGCTCGCGGTCGACAACCGGAAGGCGGCGGTCCAAGCCGCTCGCGACCTCGGCCTGCTGTAGCACCTGGCCCATTCGCTCTGTTGGGGCGCACCTCATGCGAGCGCACCTCACCCGGGTGAGATCGCACACCTGACGAGGCGGGCTCACCTGATCGCTGACGACGATTTCTCCATCACCAACCGCCCTGAGCCCTGAGAACGGGTGAACGGCACCGACAGTGGAGGAACCGCCATGCAACGCACCCAGACGCTCCCCGACGAGCGAGCCGCCACCGAGCCGCTGCCATCGCACATGCAGGCCATCGTGCAGGACCGATACGGCACCGCCGATGTCCTCCGATTCGAGGAAGTGCCCCGCCCGACGATCACCGACGACGAGGTCCTCATCGAGGTTCACGCCGCCGGCCTCGACCGCGGGACCGAACACCTGATGACCGGCCACCCCTACCTCGTGCGCATCGCCGGTTACGGACTCACGAAGCCGAAGAACCCGGTCTCGGGCACCGATGTCGCCGGCGTCATCGTCGAGGTCGGCTCGGCCGTCACTCGCTTCGCCGTCGGCGATGAAGTCTTCGGCGGGGCCAAAGGCTCGTTCGCTCAATACGCCCGAGCCTCGGCACGATGCCTCGCCCACAAGCCATCGAGCCTCACGTTCGAGCAAGCGGCGGTCGTTCCCGTTTCGGGCGTCACCGCCCTGCAGGCCCTCACCGACGTCGGCCGTGTCGAACCCGACCAGCGGGTGCTGATCATCGGCGCCTCTGGCGGAGTCGGCACCCACGCGGTGCAACTGGCCAAGGCACTCGGTGCCGAGGTCACCGCCGTTGCCAGCACGTCGAAGCTCGAGCTCGTCCGCTCGCTCGGCGCTGATCGAGTCATCGACTACACGACGAGCAATGTCACCGACGGTCAGACCACTTTCGACCTCATCCTCGACATCGGCGGACGCACCAGCGTGGCCGAACTCCGCCGAGCACTCACCAACGGCGGGACCCTCGTGATCGTCGGCGGCGAGGGCGGCAACCGGATCACCGGCGGTGTCGGCCGCCAGCTCCGGGCGATGCTGCTCTCACCGTTCATCAGCCAGCGCATGACGACGTTCATCGCTTCGATGGATCACTCGCTCATCGAGCGTCTCGCCGAGTTCATCGAGGACGGGCACCTCATACCCGTCATCGGGCAACGCTTCGAGCTCAGCGACGTCCCGGACGCGATGCGCCAGCTCGCCGCCGGCACCGTGAGCGGCAAGACCGCCATCCGCGTTCGTGCCGAGGATCGGAGCAAGCGATGATCATCGACGTCCTCAACCCGATCGTCGAACCGGCGGACACGAGCCGAGCCGACACCAACCCCAGAACAGCTGCGTTGATCGCCGGTGCCGGCTACGTGGTCCTGTTCGTGCTCGGCATCTTCGCCAACTTCTTCGTGCGAGAGGGCCTCATCGAGTCGGGCGACGCGCAAGCGACGGCCGCCAACATCGCCGAGTCCGAAGGCCTCTTTCGGCTCGGGATGGTGAGCTTCCTCATCATCTTCCTGGTCGATGTCGTCGTCGCTTGGGCGCTCTACATCGTCTTCCGACGAGCCGATCGAGACCTGTCGCTCGTCGCCGCTTGGTTTCGGCTGGTCTACACCGTGTTCCTCGGAGCAGCACTCATCTACTTCTTCCAGGCGCTGCACTACCTCGACCTCGGTGGCGCAGACGTGACCGCAGCGTTCGAGACGGCGCAGCGCGAAGCACACGCTCTCGTGGCTCTCGAGACGTTCAACTCGGCCTGGCTGATCGGATTGGCGGCCTTCGGTCTGCACCTCGTCGTGCTCGGTGGACTCGTCCTTCGATCGGGCGACGCATCGAAGTGGCTCGGTCTCGCCCTGATCGTCGCCGGCGCTGCCTATGTGGC
>CALLIQ010000770.1 GCA_938008925.1 uncultured Acidimicrobiales bacterium | reverse complement strand
ATCAGGATGTGAGATGCAGCGAAGAATGCGGCCACCGCAACGGAGGCTAGCGGCCGGGCCAGAGGCTCCTGGCTATCAAGCGAGCCGTCGGGCGCCGTTCATGTCGCGCATGCCGATGCTGCGCCTACTCGGCCTGGCCTTCGTCGGTCTCTCTTTGCTGATCACCATCGCGGCGCCGGCCGGTGCCAGCGATGAGCGCGCCATCGAGCTGGCCCAAGAGGCCGAGCTGGCTCAAGAGGTCGATGCCAGCAACCAGATCCGGATCCTCGCCATCTCGGGCCTCATCGATCCGGTGCTGTCCGACTTCATCCTCACCGAGCTCGACCAGGCAGAGGCCGACGGCGTGCTGGCCCTCGTGCTCACGATGGACTCGAACGGCACCGTCTTGAACGACGAGGACTACCTCGAGCTCGCCACCCGCCTCGACCAGGCGAGCGTGCAGATCGCCATGTGGATCGAGACCGGCGGCGCGGCCCTCGGCGGTTCGGGCGAACTGCTCGGTACGGCCGATGTGATCGGCGTGAGCGTCGGTGCCCGCATCGGCGAGACAGGCGATCGCCGCCTCCCCGATTCCTTCGGTGATGCGTTCGGCGATGCGACCGACCGACTCCAGCGCGTCTCCATCTCGGCCGAGGAAGCCATCACCCTCGGCATCTCCACCGGGCCGCTCGAGAACGCCTCGGTCCTGCGGATCTTCGTGCAGGAGATTCCCGGCTACGTCGCCCCCACGCCGACCGACGAAGACCCTGAGGGGCTCAGCCAGGCTCGGTTCGTCAACCTCTCGCTCACCCAGCAGCTCTTCCACACCGTGTCGAGCCCCGAAGTCGCCTACCTGTTCTTCGTCGGTGGCCTCGCGATTCTGATCTTCGAGCTGTTCGTCGCCGGCGTCGGCGTCGCAGGAATGATCGGCGCAGCGATGCTGGCGCTCGGAAGCTACGGCCTCGGTGCGCTGCCCACCCGCTGGTGGGGCATCGCGCTGCTCATCGCCGCACTCGTCGCGATGGCCATCGACATCCAGACCAACGTGCCCCGCTTCTATTCGGCGTTGGGGATCGCTCTGTTCGTGCTCGGCACGTGGTTCCTCTACGACGGCGTCACGATGTCGTGGCTCACCGGCCTGTTCGGCATCGTCGGCGCAGTGCTCTACGCCTACACCGGCATGCCGTCGATGGTCAGAACCCGCTTCTCGACGCCGACGATCGGTCGCAAGTGGATGATCGGCAAGCTCGGGGAGGCCACGAGCGATCTCCGTCCGGACGGCACCATCGTCATCGACGACACGCCGTGGCAGGCGATCACCAACCGTGCGACGCCGCTGTCGGCGGGCGATCGCGTCCGTGTGGTCGGGATCGATCGGCTCCTCCTCGAGGTCGAACCAGAGGAGGGCGGAGCCCGCGACTACCGCGAGCGCGCCACCAGCGATGAATGACCCTGATCCGTCGGCGCGATGACCGGCGGGTAAAAACTCCCAATCACCCCTTGTGTAATCCGTCACATGAGACCTATGTTCGGGCTCCCACGGAAACCAAGGGGGATGCCCGTGAGTTTGATGCGTCTCGACGAGACGTGGCATGAGCGTGCAGCGTGTCGAGGTCCCAATCATGTGATCTTCTTCCCGCCACCACGTCTTGAGCGGCGGTCAGAAAAGCGAGCCCGCGAAGCCCGCGCCAAAGAAATCTGTACGACCTGCGCAGTGCAGTCGTCGTGCCTCGACTACGCCCTGTCGATCCGTGAACAGCACGGCGTCTGGGGTGGTCTCACAGAAAACGAACGCCGGGAGATCCTGGTCGTCCAGAGCAACTAGACATCGACGGAGCGACTAGCCGCCGCGGCGCCACACCCGCTTCGTGTGTGAACGCACGAAGCCGAGCCGAATGAGATTGCGTTCGGACTGACTCGACGGTTCCGTTGTCGCGACGGCGATCGTCGCTCCGGACTCGCCGGCTGTTCGCAGCCGGTATTGAACGAGTTCGGTTTGAGCCCCTCGGTCGCGCTCGGACGGAATCGTCGATGCGCCGCCCAGGATGGCGACGTCGGCGTCGATGTGCAGGTCCGCACACGCAACTCCGCGCCCCGTCTGCGCGTCGCGAGCGATGAGGAGACCGGGAGTCCCGGACCGATGCGCGATCCGAGCGAAGCGATCGTTGGCCGAACGTGGCGCCGGCTCGACGTGACCCCACCCTTCGGCTGACAGCTCGGCCCATTCGTCGACATCGCCGTCGACGACGTCGGTGATGTCGAGGGTGAGCGGTTCGGTCGTCGACAGCTCGGAGAGCGAGCAAATGAGCACGCTCGTCGCGTCGCCGGCGACATACCCGCGCTCGTCGAGCAGCCGGATCACCTCCGTCGGCGTGTGATCGTCGACGGTCTCGAACCCTGGCGGGACGCCGACGGCGATGGCCGTGCGCTCCAACCGGTCGAGGTCTTCGCCGGCCACGGGTGCGCTGAGGCCGACCGCCATGGCGTGATTGACGAACAGGCCAGGCCCGAAGCACGCCACCACCCCGTCCAGGAGGTCGAACGAGACCGGCGCCGAATCTGGCTCGATCTCGTCGAGTGCCTCGGCCATGGCGCGATGCCGCCTGGCCATCGACTGTTCGACGACCACCACCAACCGCCCCGAGTCGAGTTCGACCTCGTCTGGCATGGCGCGCGTTCAGGCCGGGTCGGGGAGGCGGGGGCCGGCGATTCGAAGGTCCTCACGGCGGCGAGTCATGCCGTTGCCATCCATGTAGGCCAGGATGGGCAGCACGTACTTGCGCGTCGTGTCGAGCACGTCGCGAGCCTCGGCAACCGTGATGCCGTCCGGCTTGGCAGCCAACGCGCCGGCGACGAGCACGGCGGCTTGATGCATCGCCCCGGCCGAGAAGAACACGCCGTCCTGCTCGATGATGAGGCCGCGGCGAACGAGCTCGCGAACCTCGCCGCGGTCGACACCGTCTGCACCCGGGGGAGTGAACGGGGCAGCGTCGAGCTCGGCGATCCACGGATGGTCGGCCATGTCGTCGACCGGTTCGCCGATCGTGGCCCGGCCTCGCTCGACCAAGATGTCGTTCTCGGCCTCGATGATCGCTCGTTCCTGGTCGCTCAACACGGCGATGTCGAGCCCGAGCGAACCGGCGTCGGCGATGCGCTGCCTGACCGACTCGGTCGATTCGGCGAGAACGTTCGGGTCGACGACCCACCGCCCCATCGTTGGCTCGTGGTGCTCGCCGGTGAGTCGCCCGAGATGGGCCGCGTCGACCCACCCCCGCTCCGCAACGAGTCGTTCGACCGACCGGTCGGGGGCGGCTTTGGACGCCGGCAGCGGCGGATCGATGTCGAGCAACTCGCCACCGCCGACGGTTTCGTCGCGGCCGTGCTCACGAAGGATGAACCGATCGCCGGGGAGCACGGGAACCCGTCGGTCGAGGTAGAGGCGAACCGCACCATCGGTCCCGGGCGAGAGCGTCTCGGGACCGAGAACTCGAACCTTGGCGTTGAACTCGCCCGAGCCCACATAGGCCGCGAACGCGCCGCGCCG
>CALLIQ010000769.1 GCA_938008925.1 uncultured Acidimicrobiales bacterium | reverse complement strand
ATACGGATTGGAGTGGGCGGCGGCTTCGATGACTGCGCCGAGATCAAGCACAGTCTTCGGGGTCGGTAGCAGTTCGTGCTGCTCCGGCTCGACCTCGACGACGGTGGTGCCGTGGTGTTCGATGGCGAGGTCGGTGCCGGTGATTATGAGCTGCTCAGTCGCCACGCTGGCCCTTATCCATCGGTGGTGGTCCGCCCTTCGGGTACAACTCAGTGCCGCAATAGCAACGCCCTCGATCGCCTTCGTCGCCGTGGTACGGATGACCGCCAGAGGCGCAGTAGTCGGCCGCGGTCGGTTGCGGTTGCTCGGGTGGTTCTTCCCACATCACGAATGGCCCTTATCTCGCGTTGGCTCGTCGCACTCGGGGCACTCATCGGGCACCGATGCGTCGTCTTCCCCGAAGTCTTCGACGTGGCCGCATGAATCGCAGTCGAGCCGCCAAACTTGGTACAGCATCACGAATGGCCCTTATCCATCGGCGGGAGGGCGAACAGCCCGGTGTCTTCACAGCGCTCACAGTTCGACTCCCAGACGTTGCCGAGGATGTCCATAGACAACTCCGGCGACGCTTCTGCGCAGTCGGGGCAAGCGAGGACCGTGCCGAGCCATGATTCCGACACCCACGTCGAGTAGGTCAACGTGCCGTCGATGGGCTCGCCGTCCTCGTCCATGTCGCAGTCGTAGTCCCAATTTTGATCGCGGATCGACTTCGCCACGTCCGCTGCGAAGCGTTCGAGTTCGGCGATCCGATCGTCTCGTTTCTTGATCTCTTCGGCGTGCTCGGCGCAGATGTCAGTTCCCATGTCCATGATCAGCCTTCTTCGCTCAGCTCTTCGACGAGCGCTAGCAAGCAATACGGCTCGTTGAACCGAGGATCGGCCGGGGAGTACGTGATGCTGTGAACGATGTACTCTCCGGCGGTCATCTCGTGATCGAGCCAGTCGGCCAGCTCCCGCAACGCCGTTGCTTCGCTGATTCCGTCAAGCTCGATCACGACTTGGCAGACGTTGGGGTTTAGGCGGATCGGTTCAGTCATCGGAACGCCCCCCGACCGCCGGCATGGGCAGGAACTTCGGGCCGATGTAGTGCTGGTTCTTGATCCGACCCGGCACGTCTTGAATGCGGCGCAGCGTGAGGCCGTCGAGCCCGTGCCCGATCGTGCCGAGCTGGCCCTCCGAGGCGTTGCGGCGGGCATGGATCGCACCCTCGAGCCACGCCTTCTCGACCATCGGGTTCCACGCGAACAGCACGCCGCCGTACAGCGAGCGGCCACGGTCGCCGGGCTGGTCGGTCGACAGCTGCCAGGTCGAGGTGTCTCGGCCTTCGGTGTCGAAGTCGAGCAGCATCTGAAGGTGCGCGATCCGGTAGCCGTCGACGTCGAGCTGGTCCTGGTCCCATACGGCGCCGTTCCGCTTGGTCTCGAGCATCTCGTGAGCCCCTGGCGTGCGCATGTTGTCGGTGTCGATGATCTGTGGGAAGCCGATCACGCACCGAAGGTCACGGCCTGTGCCGTCCTGTTCGGGGATCGTGCGCTCGACATCGACGACGATGTCGTTCGACGGATCACGCCAGCCCCACGCTGCGGCCTCACGCCGGTAGATCTTGTCGTCGTCCATCCACGCGTTCAGGAAGTTGCCGCCGAGCAGGAGGAGGTCGTTCGGGATCGGCTGGCACTTCTCAGCGACGGCGCCCTTGCTCTTGTAGTAGATCGTCCACCGTCGGGGCAGCACGACCTCGGTGGCCGGGTCGTCGGCCGGGCCGGTGAGCAGCGCCGGCATCCAATAGGCCGAGCGGTTGGCGCCTGCCCTGCCCTGCACCGTGGACCCGCCGCGCTGGCTGAGGCTTTCACCCGTCGAGCTCGGCGTCGTCTCGGTGTTGCCGGCGTACATCATCAGCGGTGCCGCCGGGTTGGCCGGGCAGCCGTAGCCGAAGTGCGAGGGCGCAGCTTGGAAGCGGAAGTTGCCGTCAGGGTGCGGGCCGTTGTCCGCTCGCCCGGGGTCGGTGACCTCGTCGCGGGTGAGGGCGCCGTAGACGTCGTGGCCGACCTTGTTTAGGAAGGAGTGGCTGGCTCCGAAACCTTCCCAGACCTGCTCGTCATCCATGCCCCACGGGTTGACGTGTACGTGCGTCGGCAGCTCGACCTCAACTGGAGGTTGAGGGTCGGGCTCGGGTTGAGGGTCGACGGCCGGCGGCTCTGGCGTGGGGTCGCTCTCGCCGTAGTCCGTCGGGTAGGGGTCGCCGGCCGGTGGGTCCGGCTCTGGCGTGAAGGGGTCGATGATCGGGTCGGCGTGACGGTGGAGGTGCGCCTCCAGAGCGTCGGCGAGGGTGTCGATCCGGCTGAGGATCGAGTCGGTGTGGTTGCCTCGCGCCACCGATGCAGCGTTCAGCTGAGTGGCGATGCCGTCGAGCCGCTGCTCGAGCTGCGCCCGGCGGGCCTCGTTGCCGGCGTCGAGCCGTGCGCCGAGTTCTTCGTAGGTGGGTTCGTCAGTCATAGGGGTTCTCTCTTTCGAGTCGGTCGAGTTCTTCAAGCAGTGCAAGGTCGTTGTCGCGGGCGATGGCCTCATCGCGGCGCCCGGTCCGGTACGTGAGCCAGAGGATGAGGGCGAAGACCGCCAGACTGAGGAGGGTGGTCACAGCGCCACCCTCACGAACTCCCCGCCCATGCTGAC
>CALLIQ010000768.1 GCA_938008925.1 uncultured Acidimicrobiales bacterium | reverse complement strand
GCGGCTGCGCCGGCGGACACGACGGCATCGACCAGTTCCCCTGCGAGCCCGTCGGCCAACCGGTTCCCGACCACGACCGTCGTCGAGTCGGTGTCGCCCGTGCTCAGCAGGCCCGGTGCGAGCACGCGTCCAGCGGCACCGATCAACGGCAACATCGCGTAGTACGGGGCGATCATGGCAAGCACCCACAGGTTGGTCCGGCGGGCTTCACGGCCGGTGGGGTTCGTGTAGTAGCGAACGACGATGTGCGGCAGCGCGATGATGCCGAACATGCTCGCCAGCAACGAGGCGTAACTGAAGTAGAGGGGGTGCCCGCCACCGAGCCCCTTGTCGCCGAGCGGCGCAGCCCAGCGATCGCCGGTGAGCCGGTCGGTCCCGGCCTCGAACGGCGCCTCCACCCCGGCCGGCCAGGTGATCGAGGTGCCGGCGGTGACCTCGTGGAGCCCCGCCTCGAGATCGATCGCACCGCTGCGGCCGCCGACGGAGCCCTCGACCACGACCGAAGCAGCCTCGGGTACCTCGATCGTCACGTCGATCGGATGATCGACGGTCTGTTCGGTGGCGAAGCGGGGCACGTCCTCGGTCACGATCGGTACGTCGTCGCCCGTGGTCCGATCGATGGCCAGGACGGCGAAGGGCACGAGGATGCCGAGGAAGATGAAGAAGAACTGGAAGCCTTGAACGAACGTGATGCCCCGCATGCCGCCGGCGCTCAGGTTGGCGGCGACCAATACGCCGACGGCGGCGACGCCGACCCAGTAGGGCGCCCCGACCAACTGTCGGGTCACGACGCCGGCGCCCTTCAGCTGGGCGAGGAGGAAGAACCAGCTGGACACGATCACGGCGATGGCGACGAGCGGTCGCAGGCCGGGGGCGTCGAGTCTGCCCTCGACGAACTCGGGGATCGTGTAGGACCCGAATCGCCGGACCGGGGCGGCGATGAAGAGCGAGAGCAACAAGAACCCGATCGTCCAGCCGACCAAGGTCCACAGCATGTCGACACCGAACACGAGGATCAGGGCGGGGACCCCGAGATAGCTGGCGGCGGACATCGCCTCGCCGCACACGGCGAAGGCATTCCACACCGGATTGACGGCGCGAGAGGCCACGAAGAAGTTCGACGTCGTCCGGGCGAACCGGAGCCCGCGAGCGCCGAGCAGGACGGTCATTGTCACGACGAAGGCGACGGCGATCTTGGCGATCACGGTTGCTCTTTCCGATGTTGCCAACGCCGTTCGATGGTGACCGCCCGCCGCTCGTGCAGGACGGCGACGACGACGATCGAGAACAACGCGATCGGCCCGAGCAGAACCCAGGCGAGGGGTGCGAGTCCGAAGAAGGACGCTGTCCCGACCTCTGGCACGAAGCGGAAGATCAGCGGGAGTGCGCCGACCGGTAGAAGCACGGTGGCCAGGAGGCGAAACGAGAGTCGTCGCTGTGCTCGAAGCAGCTGGAGAACTTCGTCGGTGTCGACCGTGTAGCCCCGTACGTGGCCACCGAAGGCTCTCGCACGATCTTGGCGACGGGCGAGCGCCGTCTTTGGATGCAGGATGACTCGACGGCGGGCGGACGCTGCTTCGGCCTGGTCCTCAGGTTCCACGGCCGAGCTGGTCCTCCAGCAGGCGGGTGTATCGGCGGCTCACCGGAAGCTCGCGCCCATCGACCTCGACCGAGCGCGCTCCCGCCTTGGTGCGGACCTTCGTGATACTCGACACGCGAACGAGAAAGCTCCGGTGGATGCGGAGATAGCCGACGCTCGACCAGGCTGCGGTCAACGACGAGATCGACTCTCGAACGAGGTGGGATGCGCCGTCGTCGGTGTGAACGCGGACGAGGTCACCGGCGGCCTCGACGATGGAGATCTCGTCTCGACTGATCGTGTAGGTGTCGTTGCCCCGCCGACAGACCAGCGACGCAAGGGACGTCTGGCCAACGGCATCGTCGCCAGTACTGCGCGCCATCCGGCGAATGGTCTCGTCGAGCCGGTCGGCGTCGACGGGCTTGAGGAGGTAGTCGCACGCCTCGAGATCGAACGCCTCGATGGCGTACTCCTCGTATGCGGTCACAAAGGCGATCGCCGGTGGCTGCTTGTAGTTCTTGAGCAGTCGAGCGAGCTCGAGGCCGTCGAGACCGGGCATCTGTACGTCGAGGAAGAGCGCGCTCGTCTCTGGCCGTGCTCCGAGCAGGCGAATCGCCTCGGTGGTCGAGCCGGCGGTGAGCACCTCGTCGACGCCGCTCGCTCGCTCGAGCAGCCACGTCAAGTCATTGCGCGACAACTCCTCGTCGTCGACGACGAGCACGGTGAGCCCTGGAACGGACACGATCTGCGACACCTCCTCCCGCTGAACTGTGCTCATCCAGCGTCCGTTCCGCAAGTGACTGCCGCTTAACGGTTCGTCTGGATCGCTCGGCGGATTCCCGCCTCCAACGAATGCGGACCTGGTGACGGACGGCACATGAGCTGTCACGATCGACAGGCCCCCGAGCACAGCGGGGGCAGGGACGACTCGAGGGGAGGAGTGTCGTTGCCGGAGAAACAGGCAGCCGTCGACCGGCTGATGAATGACGACGCTTCCGCTGGAGGTGGCGGCTCGGCCAGCTCGAGCGCGCCGTCCGTGAGCGAGCCCGTGCTCGGTGTCTTCGCCCGCATGCATCCGATCGGGGTGGTCGCGGCAGTCTTCGCCGTCGCCGCGGTGATCGCCATGATCGTCGGCACCGACTTCCTCATCGGCAATCTCGCCCTCTGGCACTGGATCGTCGTGATCGGTGTGATCGCGCTCTCCACCCAAGCATCGGTTCTGAACGCCATCCGCGTCGCCATCGAAGGCATCGGTGATGTGTCTCGAAGGATCGTCACCCTGCTCGCGTGGGTGGTCTTCGGCCTGCAGTTCTTCAACGTGATCACCCGCTACACGAACAACTGGTTCGAGCGCGACATCTTGTTCGGGCAGACCACCAGCGCGGCGTGGATGAGCTTCGGCCTGCTGTTCATCGTCGGGGTCAACTACGCAATGCGCGACGGCGTGAACCCTCGTATCGACTTCTGGTGGGCCGAGTTCTCCAAGACCCGCAAGGCGTGGATCGACTTCGTCTTCCACGTGGTGTTGCTCGGCCCCTTCGTGATCATGGCGTTGCGACTCGTCATCCCGTTCGGGGCAACATCGCTCGGTCGTCGGCGAGACGGAACCTGGCCGAGTGGTTGGAGGGTGTGGGAAACGTGGGAGCAGTCCTCCGATGCATCGCAGTTGCCCGTCGGCCCGATTCAGGCGGCCCTCGTGCTCGCGTTCGTGCTCTGGGGCCTCCAGACCATCGCCGAGATCATCAAAACCGGATTCGTGCTTGCAGGGCGCGACGACCTGGGTGACGTCTCCGAAGCCGACGCCCCCCTGCGAGTGGAGTAGCGCCGACGATGATGCTCGCAATCCTCGGACTCGAACTCGGTGTCTTCTTGTCGTTGATGATGTTCGTCGTCTTCATGGCGATGATCCTCATCGGCTACAACGTCGCCTTCTCGTTTGCCGCCACCGGCCTCGCATTTGCCTTCATCGGCGATCTCACCGACACGTTCAAGGTCGAGACCCTCGGCGGCCTCCCGCTGCGTTGGGCATCGGCGCTCGAGAACCCGGAGTTGTTGGCCGTCCCGCTCTTCGTCTTGATGGGGGCGATCCTCGAACGATCCGGACTCGCCGAGCGCTTGTTGAACGCGTTCGGCTTCCTCATGGGGCCACTCCGAGGCGGCGTTGCCGCAGCCGTGATCGTGGTCGGCACCCTGCTCGCCGCTGCCACCGGCGTGGTCGCAGCGACGGTGATCGTCATGGGCCTGTTGTCGCTCCCGGCGATGGTTCGGCTCGGTTATGACCACAAGCTGGCCACGGGCGCGATCACCGCGTCGGGCACGCTGGCCCAGATGCTTCCGCCGAGCATCGTCTTGATCCTGCTCGCCCAACAGCTCGGCGTCGGCATCCTCGGCCTCTTTGCTGGCGCGCTGATCCCCGGCCTGCTGCTGAGCGGCCTCTACATCGCCTACGCCCTCGGTATCTCGGCCCTCAAGCCGGAGGTCGGGCCGAGCATGCCGAAGTCCGAGCGGGAGATGGCGGGCAACCCGGGCACGAAGGCCGCAGTGATCATCGGGCTGTGCCTGGGGATCATCGTCTTCCTTGTGATGCTGCTGATCAGCCCTCGGCTGGCCCTCATCGGTTTCGCCGGCACCTTCGTCTTCTCGTTCCTCGTGGTCAGCTTCGGCAAGATGCTGGCGGCGGAGGTGCTCGTCTCGATCGTTCCCGTGATCGTGCTCATCGTCGGCGTGCTGGTCTCGATCTTCCAGGGCGTCGCCACCCCTTCGGAGTCCGGCGCCGTCGGTGTGTTCGGCGCGCTGGTGCTCGCCGTCTTGAACTACGTCTTCGACCGCCTCTTGGTGTCAGAAGGAGCCGAACACATCGACCCTCGGTGGCGACTCACGAAGACCGCGCTCAAGGAAGCCGGCACCTCGACGGCGAACATCACGATTCTCGTCATGACGCTGCTGTTCGCATCGACGTTCTTCAGCCTGATGTTCTTCCAGCTCGGCGGGTCGGATCAGACCTCCGAGTGGCTGACCGCCATCAGCGGAAGCAAGGGCGTGTTCGTGCTGATCGCGATGGTCGCCGTGTTCCTGCTCGGCATCAACCTCGAGTTCCTCGAGATCACCTTCATCGTCGTGCCGATCTTCGTGCCCGCGATGGAAGAACTCGGGTTCACCAACCTGGAGAAGATCTGGTTTGCCGTGCTCATGGCCGTGAACCTCAACATGGCCTTCATCTCACCCCCGGTCGGGTTCTCGCTCTTCTACCTGCAGAGCGTCGCGCCCCCCGAGGTGAAGACCGCCGACATCCACAAGGGCGCCATTCCGTTCATGGTGCTGCAGGGCGTCGCCCTCGTCGTGCTCGGGCTCGTCCCGGGCATCACCGAGTTCTCGTTCAACCTCTTCGCATCCGGCTGACACAAAGGGAGAATCATGACAGTCGAAACCGAAACCACAGCAGAAGGCACCGCTTCGGAAGATGAAGCGACCAACGGTCGACGTGCCTTCCTCTCGAAAGCCGGGTTGGGTGTCGCCGGGTTCGCGGCAGGCGCAACGATCCTCGCTGCGTGCTCAGACGGCAGTGATGGTGGCGATGCCTCCGGTGACGGCGGCGACGATGACGGCGGCGACGGGGGTGGTGATTCGGAGGACTCCGATGTCGTCGAACTGACCCAGGACGCCGAGATCGAATGGGAGATGGGGACCAGCTGGCCCACCGGTCTCGTGACCCTCTTCGGTGCTGCCGAGCTCTTCGCATCCGAGGTCAGCCGACTGACCGGCGGGAAGTTCAAGATCAACGCCCGCCCTGCCGGCGAGATCGTCGGTGGTCTGGAAGTGCTGCCCACCGTTCGTGACGGCGGCATGGAGGTCGGCCACACCGCGTCCTACTACTACACCGGTCTCAGCCCGGTGCAGCAGTTCGGCACAGCGGTTCCCTTCGGTCTCAACCAGCGCCAGCAGAACGCCTGGCTCTACGAGGGCGGCGGGCTCGAGCTGCTCAACGAGTTCTACGCAGAAGAGCACGGCATCATCGCCTTCCCCGCTGGTGCAACGGGTTGCCAGATGGGCGGCTGGTTCACGAAGGAGATCAATTCGGTCGCCGACCTCCAGGGTCTCAAGATGCGC
>CALLIQ010000767.1 GCA_938008925.1 uncultured Acidimicrobiales bacterium | reverse complement strand
GTGGTGGCAAGGTCACCGTCCAGATGACGGGAGCCGGCGCATTCGTCGCCGTGTCGATCGCCCCCGACGTCGTCGACCCCGACGACGTGGAGATCCTCGAAGACCTGGTCCTGGCCGCACTTCGCGATGCCGGCGACAAGGTCATGGAGCTCCAAGAGCAGTCGATGGGCGAGGTCGGCATGCCCGATCTCGGTGCCCTCGGCGGCATGCTCGGCGGCGAGTAACACGCACTCGTGGGCGCATACGCGAAACCCGTCGAGGTCCTCATCGACGAACTCGGCCGCCTTCCCGGCATCGGCCCGAAGTCGGCGCAGCGAATCGCCTTCCATCTCCTGAAAGTCGATCGGGTCGACGCCCAGCGTCTCGCCGACGCCGTCATCGAGCTGAAGGACAAGGTCTCGTTCTGCGAGACGTGCTTCAACGTGTCCGAGGGTGCCGAGTGCGAGATCTGCGGTGACCCGCGTCGTGAGCAGCACGTGCTGTGCGTCGTCGAGGAACCGAAAGACATCGCCGCACTGGAGAAGACCGGCGCGTTCAAGGGCCGCTACCACGTGCTCCTCGGCGCCATCAACCCCCTCGAGGGCATCGGACCCGAGCAGATCAAGATCCGCGAGCTGGCCCTTCGGGTCGCGTCGGAAGACATCACCGAAGTGATCCTGTGCACCAACCCGAACCTCGAGGGTGAGACCACCGCGGCGTTCATCGCGTCGAAGGTGCTCGCGCCGTTCGAGATCAAGGTGAGCCGGCTCGCGTCAGGTCTGCCCGTCGGTGGCGATCTCGAATACGCCGACGAGCTCACGCTCGGTCGAGCGCTCGAAGGCCGCCAGACCCTCTGACGCTCTGACACGCCCAGATCGCCCGGACCGCCCGGCTACGCCGACGGCCGGCGACGCCAGACCAGTTGCAGTGCCGGTCGTTCGTCGGACGACTCGTTCGTCGTGCCCGAGTGCAACACGTGGCCGTTGAACACGAACGCCGTCCCGGCCTCGCCGGTGAGCGAGATCTCGTCGTCGTGGTGCTCGAGCCCGCCGGCGAGCCGTTGCAGATCGGGGCGCTGATGGCTGCCCGGGACGAGCCGAGTGGCGCCGTTCCGCTCGGTGAAGCGGGTGAGCGCAACGATGGCCGTGACGACGTCGGTCGGCGCAGGGGCGAGCAGCGGCGGAGCATCAGCGTGGAGACGTTGCGCCCCGAAACCCGGTTGCGGTGAGCGGTACGAGATCTGATCGATGGACGCTTCGAAACCCTCATCGGGCTGCATCAGCGCTTTGACGCAATCGACCAGCGTGGGTCGCCCGACCACGTCGGCCACGAGTGGGATGCGCTCGTCGAGCTCGTTGAGGTGGCGGGTGCCGGACACGACCTTGTCCCCCGCTCGTTGCTGCGACGGCGCCAGTGAGAGCAGCTCGTCGCACGACCGGAGAATCTCGGCGACATCGGCCGGCGAGACGAGGTCGACCAGTGCCGTCCAGCCCGCCTGACGAGCACGCTCGGCTGCGTCCGCATCCATACCGGAACGGTAGTCACGGTGTCGGTCTCACCCCGGCGAATTGTTCGTTCAAACCGGGGGAGTACGCGACGACCGGGTCGGCGGGGAGAGGAGATCACCGACCCGGTGGTGCGAGAACTGCGGTGCCCCGATGACTGTGGCGCGGGCGGTATGGGTACCAGCCAGCGGGACACCGCAACTCTCTATTGCAGTTATGTTACGACAGTGACGGATCAATGACAAGTGTTTTTCGCGGGTTTCGTTCTGCCCGCAGACACTTCGTTCTTCGAAGGACCTCGATCCCCCACTTCGGGGATCCGGTCAGGCGACCGTTCCGAGCAGCAGGGCGTCACCCTGGCCGCCGCCTCCGCAAAGGGCGGCAGCGCCCTTGTCGACGCCGGAGCGCTTCATCTCGTGGAGCAGCGTGAGCGCCAGGCGATTGCCGGAGGCGCCGATGGGGTGACCGATGGCGATCGCTCCACCGTTGACGTTGACGACGTCGTCGGAGAGGCCGAGCTCGCCCATGCTGGCGACGGCAACAGCGGCGAAGGCTTCGTTGATCTCGAACAGACCGAAGTCGCCGAGCGACATCGAGGCCCGTGCGAGCGCATCGTTGATGGCCCGCGACGGCTGGGTGAGCAGCGACGTGTCCGGGCCGGCGACCATGCCGTAACCGAGCACCTCGCCGAGGGGGGTCACGCCCATCTCTTCGGCCTTCGCCTTGCTCATCACGATGGTGGCCGAGGCCCCGTCAGAGATCTGGCTGGCGTTGCCGGCGGTGATGTTGCCCGCCTTGTCGAAGGCCGGGCGGAGGCCGCCGAGCGACTCGGCGGTGGTGCCGGGGCGAATGCCCTCGTCGGACTCGACCACGACGGGCTCACCCCGGCGCTGGGGAACCGACACGTGGACGATCTCGTCGTCGAAGCGGCCTTCCTTCGCTGCGTTGGCGGCACGCTCGTGCGACTGGGCGCTGAGCTCGTCCTGGGGCTCGCGAGCGATGTTGGCCGATGCGGCATAGCGCTCGGTGCCCGCTCCCATGGCCTCCTGCTCGAAGGCGCAGAAGAGACCGTCGTACATCATCGAGTCGACGATGGTCTTGTCGCCCGCCCGCAGGCCGGCTCGGGCCTCGGGGAGCATGTAGGGAGCGTTGGTCATCGACTCCATGCCGCCAGCGACGACGATGTCGGCGAGACCGGCGTTGATCATCTGGTCGGCGATGGCGATGGCGTTGAGGCCAGACAGGCACACCTTGTTGATCGTGATGGCCGGAACCGACATCGGAATGCCGGCGTTGACGGCGGCCTGGCGGGCCGTGATCTGGCCGGCGCCGGCCTGGAGGACCTGACCCATGACGACGTGCTCGACCTGGTCGGGAGTCACGCCCGCCCGCTCGAGAGCGGCGGCGATGGCGACGCCACCGAGATCGGTTGCCGCCATGGAGGCGAAGCCGCCGCTGAGCTTGCCGATCGGCGTCCGCGCACCAGCGACGATGTAAGAGCCAGCCATTGGATTCTCCCTGTGGAGTTCGAGGGTCGGCGACCTGCCGTCCGTCTCGGTCAAGGGTGCCGCGCAAAGCGGGCCGTGCCAAGTCGGCACGGCCCGCTGAGGGAGTTCTTCAGATGGTGGATTCGCCCGGGTTGCGGGCGAATCGGGATTCGATCAGTCGCCGGTGCGGGCCGAGTCGACCGCACGCTGCATGGCCTCACGGACCAGGCGGGCGAGGGCGTCCTCGTTGTCGGGAGCGTTCTTCTCGGTGTCGGCACCAACGCCGACGGGGATCCGATCGGCGTTGTCGTCAGCGACGACCTCGGCCTGCTGGTACTCGGCCGGGGCCTCGTAGCCGTAGTCGGTCTGGGTCTCAGCGACCGGGGCGGGATCGTCGTGACGATGTCCACCCTGCGGCTCCTGAGGAGCCTCGAAGTTCGACGGCTGCGGCACGAACGAATCGTGCTCGTCGCTCGAATCGGCCTGGTCGACGAACGAGTCGGCGGGGAAGGTGGCCTCGGCCGTTGCTTCCTCGACGGATGCATCCTCGAACGTCGGTGCGGCGAAGCTGTCGTCGCTCACGTCGTCGCCGACCTCGAAGGTGCTGACCAGTTCACTGTCGTCCGCTTCGATCGCCTCATCGGCTTCGAACGAATCAGCTTCGAACGTCACGGGGGCGTCCATCTGCTCGTCTTCGAAGGCACCAGGAGCGAACGAGTCGGCGGCGAAGCCGTCGGGGGCAGCGCTCTCGGTCTCGAGGCTGTCGGTCTCGAACGTGTCGGCTTCGTCGGCGACGTCTGAGACCATGTCAGTCTCGGTGCCACCGAAGACTTCGGCCATGGTGACCTCGGCCTCGGGAGCGTCGGCCTCGGGAGCGTCGGCGACCAGGTCGGTGTCCGCCTCGACCACGTCAGCCTCGACGACGTCGGCTTCGACGACATCGGCCTCGACGACATCGGTGTCGACAACATCGACGTCGACCACGTCAGCATCGAGCAGAGCGGCGGGAGCATCGTCGACAGCGCCTTCGATGGCACC
>CALLIQ010000766.1 GCA_938008925.1 uncultured Acidimicrobiales bacterium | reverse complement strand
ATGGTCGGCGCGAAGTGCGCGAGATCGCCGACGTGCGGGCGAAGCGCAGAGCCCCATGCATCGAGGTCGAGGACGACGACCGATCGGCATGCGTCAATCCATGGGTCGGCGAACGTCTCGCCATCGACGAAGCGATACCAGTGCAGGTCCTCGGGTTCGGCCGGCTCGCGGTCGTCCCAGTTCTCGATCCACTGCGTCGGCCGGGACTCGATGTTGTGCCAGAACGGGTGCGGCGGTCCGTCGTCTCGCCCGCCATTCGCTCGGCCATGCTGAGCAGACCCTCGGGACTCATCGGGTCGAGCGGCGACCCGGCCGCCTGGTGCTCCAAACCGGGAAGGTCGGCGTCGACTCCCCACACCGAGCCAGTGAGCAACACGCGGCCGGCGCCCTCTGACCCTGCACCCTCTGACCTGGCGCCCTCTGACCCGTCGAGCGGCGGTTGCACGATCCGGATCGACACCGACGTGCCGACCCGCGTGGCGCGGTTCGTCTCGACCTCCACGATCACCGGCCCGCTCGCACCGGCGCCGACGAAGTGCACGTTCAGTGAGGCCGGCCGAGCTCGATCCATGTGTGCGGCGGCCGCTCGGAGACCCACCGACGCGAGGTAACCGCCCTGGGGGCCCCAGACCTCCCAGTTGGGATCGAGCGTTGCGGCGAATCGACCGTCGCCGACTCGTTCGACGGTGGTCGCGCTTCGGAGGTCGGCCATCGCCACTGTCTAGTCAAGACGCCGCCCTCGCTCCCGCTGATTTCGCGCGTTGGTCAGACGCCGACCAGCCAGCGCGTGCGCGGAATCGCGAATGCGTAGTGAAAGGCGACGAGCCCGGCGAGCACGTAGCCCCAGACCGGGCGACCGGTCGCGACGAGCGCCCACGCCGCACCGAGGAGGATCGCGAGTTCGATGGCGAGACGAACGATCCCGGGAACCGGCACCGGCGCCTCGCCGCTGCGACTCGAGTCGCCCGGGACGTTGAACACACCCCAGACGAACCCTGCGGCGATCGGCGTCGCGATCACGAGCGATGTCGCCAGACGGCCCGAGGCGGCGACCGTCAACGCAACGAGCGCAGCGATCTCGAGGGCAAAGCGGAGCGTCAGGTTCCAGAACGGGACGGGCGGCGCCGCGTCCCGCGTCACGAGCGGGCCTTCGCCGCCATGGCCTCCAGGGCTTCGTCGGTCAGGCGACAGGGAATCCAGTCGCGCTTGATCTCGGCGCCGACGCTCGCATAGAAGTCGATCGACGGCGTGTTCCAATCGAGGACTTGCCAGTCGACGCGGGCGAAATTGCGCTCGACCGCAATGGCTGCGAGTTCGGCGAGCAAGGCCCCGCCGTACCCGTGGCCTCGGTGGTCGGGCTGCACGTAGAGGTCCTCGAGGTAGATACCGGGAACGCCGCGCCAGGTCGAGTAGCTCTGAAAGAACAACGCCATGCCGACCGCAACGCCGTCCTCTTCTCCCAGGATGCACTCGAAGGGCGGTCGGTCGGATTCGAGCTGGGCGCGAATCGATTCCGGGGTCGCCTCGACCGCGTCCGGTTCGCGCTCGTACACCGCAAGCTCGTAGATGAACCCGTGAATTGCCTCGGCATCGCCGGGCGTCGCCGACCGAATCGCGAACGTCATGCCGGGACTCTATTTGCCGGGCCCGGCGGCGCACGCACCTGTCTGGCCGCTCCATGCGCATTCGGGAACTTTCTCACCCCTGCTCCGAGCCGTAGCATCCGCGTTCATGGCAACCACGACGCCGCCCCTTCGTTTCGGTGTGATGTACGACTGCCGTCGGACACCCGACGGCCCTCTGTCGATGGCGGAGGTCTATGCAGCGACGATCGATCAGGCGGTGATGGCCGACGAGCTCGGCTTCGATCACGTCTGGTTCACCGAACATCACTTCCTCGCCGACGGCTACCTGCCCGCGTTTCAGCCGCTCGCCGGCGCCATCGCGGCTCGGACGACGAACATCCGGATCTCGACCGACATTGCCCTCCTTCCCCTCTATCACCCGATTCGGTTGGCGGAGGAGATGGCGATTCTCGACAACATCTCGAACGGCCGGATGGAGCTCGGCATCGGTATGGGCTACGTGCCGGCGGAGTTCAAGGCCTTCGGCGTTCCCCTGAAGAACCGGGTGTCGATGACCGAGGAAGGCATCGACATCCTGCGTCTCGCGTGGGCCGACGGGCCGTTCAGCTACGAGGGCAAGCGCTATCGCCTCGACGACATCGACGTGCATCCCAAGCCCGTCCAGCCGGGTGGACCGCCGCTGTGGATCGCAGCGATGAGCACCGCTGGCGCCAACCGAGCCGCCCGCTTCAACACCCATCTTCTTCCGCAGGGCAAGCGCAGCGAGGTCCTCGATCCCTACCGGGCCGCACTCGATG
This sequence comes from uncultured Acidimicrobiales bacterium, assembly GCA_938008925.1. Lineage (GTDB taxonomy): Bacteria > Actinomycetota > Acidimicrobiia > Acidimicrobiales > SZUA-35 > CALEWY01. Next base: position 694 of record CALLIQ010000766.1, on the reverse strand, counting down.
CCGACGGCCGCGACGCCGCAGCGATGCGCTACGGGATCATCCGCTCGGTCTACGTCACCGACGACAAGGAACGCGACTGGCCGATGCTCCGCGCCGCCGAGCGCTTCCGCATGAGCGTGTACGACACGTTCATGGCCGAGACGCCCGACACCTACGCATGGGGCGACCCCGATGCCATCCCCCAGGGTGTGATCGTCGGTTCGGTCGACGAGTGCGTCGACACGCTCGGCGCTTTCGTCGAGGACTTCGGCATCACCGACATCGCGTCGTCGGGGCTCCCGCCCGGGGTCGACCCTGGCTACATGGCGACCAACCTCGAGCGCCTCGCCACCGAGGTACTCCCCCAGCTTCGCTCGCGGTAGGGCATCGGTCGCTGTCGGGAGCCAGTCGCGTAGGGAGCCAGTCGCGTGGGGAGCCAGTCGCGTGGGGAGTCAGTCGCGTGGGGACCCGTCGCGGTCGGGCGTCGATCTGGGGCTACAGGACTTCGCCGGTGAAGCTGTCGGTGATGAAGAAGTCGTAGGTCTGTCGCCGGACCTTGGTGACGTACGCCCGCTGCGTTCGAGCGATGGTCTTGATCGCCTTCATCTCGTTCTGGACACCAGCCATCTGCTTCATGACGTCGTCGCGCTCGATCGGTTCGCCGAGCGACCGATCGACGATGGCGCTGTTGAACGTCTCGAGGATCGCGTCGAGC
>CALLIQ010000765.1 GCA_938008925.1 uncultured Acidimicrobiales bacterium | reverse complement strand
GTCGTGCTCCGCTACTTCCTGGATTGGTCGACCGACATGACCGCAGACGCCCTCGACATCTCACCCGGCACCGTGAAGAGCCGACTCTCTCGCGGCCTCGACAATCTCCGCCGATCACTCGCAGCCGAAAGCAGCTCCGATGACTGACAGCCACAACACCGATGAGTTCAGCGAGCGGCTGACCGATCATCTGCGTGACGAAGCCGAATTGATTCCTCACCTGCCGACCGGTGGCGACGCCACGGACCGCATCGAGCGGCGAGCGCTCCGAGCACAGCGCCGACGCACCGCGGCCGTCGGCACGGCGATGGCGCTCGCCGTCGCCGGAGTCGGAGCCGGGGCGATGCTCGCGTCCGCACCAACGAACGAACTGATCTCGGCCGATCAGGTCTCGCTCACCGCAGACGATGCTCTCACCGAAGAACTCGACGAAGCAACCGCGGCGACCACCAACGAAAGTGCCGACGCTGCTGACGGCTCGAGCTCTGACTCTCTCGAGCCGCCGGCGTTGGTCAGCGACGGACCCGCCATGTCATGGACCGAAGTCGCCGCCCCGACCGCCGAGTTCGTCGACGTCTTCGTCCACGAAGGGCAGTTCATGGCGGTCGGCAACGGTTCCGATGGAACGTCCTCGCTCTGGTCCTCGGCGGACGGCACGGACTGGGCACAACGGCCCGTACCCGTCACCGCCGAGAACTGGAGCGCGGTGTCGTCCGGCGACGCCATCGTGATCACCGGGTTCCCGCCGACCGACGACATCGAGGACCCGAGCTTCGGTCAGACCTGGTTCTCCATCGACCTCGGCGACAACTGGCGACTGCTCGATCTCCCGGGGATCAACACGCCGACGGGTTTCGACGGGTTTTCGACCGTCGCTGCACTCGGCGATGTCGTGGTCGCCAGCGTCACGATCGACGACCCGGCCAGCGCTCCGAACGGCCCACTCGTCACGCTCTTCCGAAGCGTCGCTGACGGTCCGTTCGAGCCGGTCGACCTCGGCCAGCTCGAGCTCGGCGACTTCGTCGAGGTCCGCGTCAATGCCGGAGCGTTCGAGCTCACCGTGTACGACAACTTCGAACGTCGGTTCACGTCGTCTGATGGTGAGACCTGGACCGGAGCGAGCACATCCAGCACCTTCCGTCAGGTCGTGCAGGGCGGCGCTCAGGATCAACTCGCACTGAGCTATTCGGGAGAGTTCCCCTCGTTGCAGCGTTCGAGCGACGGCGGCGCCACCTGGCAAGAACCGTTCGAGATCGATGACCTCCTCGTCGTCGGCGCCGCGTTCAACGCAGACGGCTACGTCCTCAACGTCCAGGCCGGCGGGTTCGAGGAGTTCGAGGAGCCACTCGTTTCGACGATGCGACCGAGCCTGGTCAAGGGCGGCTTCGAGATCAGTATCGACGTCGAGTTCGAAGAGATCACCGTGGTCGAGCTCGAGTCGGGCGAAGAGGTGTTCCGAACCGAACTCGATGAGAACGGCGAGGGCGACGGCCTGACCTACGACGAAGGCGACGACGTCGTGACGATCACCGATCAGGAGACCGGCGAGATCATCCTCTCGTTCAGCGGCGAGGAGTTCGCTGCGGCGAACGAAGCGATGTTCAACGGCATCGATGGCCTCTCATCCAACATGCAGATCGGATTCACGGCCGACGGCGAGACCTACGGCTGGCAGACCGCCGCAGAAGCATTCGGCGTCGACGGAGGGTGGATCGACCTCGATTCGAACGGCGACGTGATCCTCGCCACGGTGTTCACGAGTGAGGGACCCGCCGTCTTCGCGGCGACGGGACCGACCGGCTGACCTCAGCCTTGGTCGTCGGCGTCGATCAACGAGTCGACGTCGTCGGACTCATCGGACTCATCGGACTCGAGTTCGCCATCCGAGCCGTCTGGGTCATCCGAGCCGGCTGGGTCGGCTGGGTCGTTGTGGCCGTCTCGTCCGTCTTCGTCATCTGAGGCAGCATCCGATTCCTCTGACTCTGCGTCTGACTCTTCTTCCGCGTCAGTGACGGCCGGCCGACGACCGAGCCACCAGAACCAGGCGATGCCGGCGATCACGGCGATGCCGCTCACCCAGTGGTTCACTCGGATCCCGAGGATCAGCGACGCCGGATCGGATCGCATGCCTTCGACGATGAAGCGCCCGACGCCGTAACCGGCGATCCACAACGGCAACATCTGCCACGGCTTCAGCTTGCCCGCCCGGTCCATGCGGATGAGGAAGTAGGCGAGGCCGAGGTTCCACAACGCCTCGTAGAGGAACGTCGGGTGGAAGGTCGGCTCGTCGGCGAACTCAGCGGGGCGGAAACGCTCTTCGATCTCGAGCGCCCAGGGAACATCGGTGGGACGACCGAAGACCTCTTGATTGAACCAGTTGCCGAGCCGGCCGATCGCTTGCGCGACGGGGATGCCCGGGATGACCGACGAGACCATGTCGGGCAGCGACCAGCCACGACGGCGGACATACCAAATGCCGACGATGACACCTGCGGCGAGGCCGCCGGGAATGCCGAGGCCGCCATTCCAGATCTCGAACGCCCGCAGCCAGTCGCCCTGGTAGGACTTCCAGTCGGTGGCGACGTGGTAGATGCGGGTACCGATGAGCCCGGCGGGCACCGCCCACTTCGCCACCTCGATGACGTCGTCGGGGTCGCCTCCACGCTCCGCCCAACGGCGTCGGCCCATCTCGACCGCGGCCAACACACCGAGCGCGATCATCAACCCGTAGAACCGGAAGGTGAGCGGACCGAGTTCGAGCCGATCGGTCGAGGGCGACGGAATGGACCCGAACATCGCGAGGGAGATCTGCGTCACGGGAAAGAAACTACCGACTCCTGCTCATGCTTCCCGCGCGGACGGATTCGCCACACCGAGGCCAGCGACCGACCGGCCGACGATCCCGGCGGCGAGCACTGCAAGGGAGGTGATCACGACGAGGGCAATCGAGATCGACGAAACGCTCGCGATCGACGTGACGATGATTGGCATCATCATCCCCGGGTAGGCGATCAGGTACATCGTCGACGTCAACGAGCCGCGCGACGCATCGTCGGCGAAGCCGCCGAGCAGGGTGAGGGCACTGGCCGAGAGTGTCCCGGACGCAGCACCGAGGCAGGCGGCCGCAGGAAGGATCGGATACCACGTCTCGGTCGCGAACGCGATCGAGCCGAGCAGGTATCCCGTGACGCCGATCACCACGCCGGTGACGAGGCTTCGACTGGCGCCGAGGCGCCCGATGAGCGGACGAGCGACGAGACCACCGAACGCCGTGATCGTTCCGGACAGCGCGCCGACGAGCACCGTGTTGCCCTTCGCAAAGTCGGACAACAACACGGGGAAGAGCGAGAACCCCGTCGAGGGGAACGCGAAGGTCCAGATCGTCGCCGGGACGATGGCCGTCCAGAAGATCCGCTTGGCTCGCGGTGGCACACGAAGCCGGACCAACCACAGCCCGCCGGGTGTGGCCGGCCGGGGATCGGGGATGCCGAGAGCGGCGACGAGGGCGACGAGGACGAGACCGGCATGAGCGATGAACGGGGCGACGAGGGGAGCGATGTCGAGGCGGTGGAAGACCGCCGACATCACCGGACCGAGTCCGAATCCGGCGTAGCTGGCGATGGTTGCCGTGAGCGCCGCGGTGGCCTGGCGGCCGGTCCCATAGAGCTCGAGTAGCCACGCGGACCCAACGCTCAGGACCGCACCGCTCACCACACCGAGCAGCACGCGAGCCAACAACAGCACGATGTAGCCATCGCGGCCGAAGATCATGAGCAGCGACGCGGCTGCCGAAATCCCGAGGCACGGCAGCACGACGGCTCGGCGACCGATTCGATCCGAGAGCGGCCCAGACACCAACAGCGCGGCGATGATGCCGACGACGTAGACCGAGAAAATGGCTTGGGTGGCGCTCGGGCCGAGGTCGAGCCGGTCCCGATACAGCACGAGAAACGGCGTCGAGACGTTCGTCCCGAATGCGACCATGAAGATGGCGAGTGCCAGGACGGCGACGCCCGGTGGCCGCGGCGCCTCGTCACCCTCGGTCACTGCGTCCTCATGGTCACCGCCGGACCCTACTCACCGCCTGCGGACGACCGATAGCCCGACCCGTCTGGCCAGGCCGTTCGCCCTCGGAGGGACGTCGATCAGGCGAGCTGCGCCGGCGTGAGCGCAAACAGATCGTCGGCGCCGGCGCACACCGCGCCCACGAGACCAGCGGCCTCGGGGAGGAGCTGCTCACCGAAGAACTTCGCCGAGACGAGCTTGGCCTCGTAGAACTCGGTGTCGACGCCGGCATCGATCTTCTCTGCGGCGAGGAGTGCGGCGTCGGCCATCAGTCCGCCGCACACGACCGTGCCGAGAAGCCGCAGGTAGGGAGCGGAACCAGCGAGTGCTGCGTTCGGGTCGGTCGCCCCGTGCTCGAGCAGCCACGACGTGGTCTCCCGCGCTGCAGCGGTGGCCGCGGTCAGATTCGAGCCAAATCGGGCGAGCCGGTCGTCGGCCGCGAG
>CALLIQ010000764.1 GCA_938008925.1 uncultured Acidimicrobiales bacterium | reverse complement strand
GTCTCAGGGTCGGCCGGGTTGAAGCCAGGCCGCACATGCAGACCGTGCGTATGCATATTCGTGGTGTGGATGGTGTGGACGCCGTTGGTGTGCTCGCCGAGGCACCAATCAGGGATCTGCTCATAGGCGTTCAGCTGGTCGGCGTTGGTGAGCATGTCCTTTGGCGGAAACGCCGCAGGGTCAGGCGCCGGGCCGACGGGCGACGAACCGGCATTGAGCCCGAGGTGGTTGAGGAGTCGCAGGTCATAGGTCTGGTCGCCGCGCATCCGGATCGTGGGCCCGGGGATCGAGCCGTTGTAACCGAAGAGCTGGGCGCCGGGGTTCCCGAAGCCGACGATCGCCTCGGGCGACTGATGCTCGATGACATTGAGCTGGAGGGCATCGTCGGCGAACTCTGACGGACTCCACGTCCACGGTTCGTCCCACGTCTCGATTGCGGTGGATGGATCGAACGGCGCCGTCGTCGTGCCGGTTGCTGTCCCCCCTCCGCCGTTGCCCGCTCCGCTACCTCCGCCGTTGCCGCTACCCGCGACTGCGGCGTCGCCACTCGCGGCCTCGGCCGCCGGCTCGCTTCCGTTTAGCGTCCCGTCTGACCCGGCGCTCGTACAGGCGGCGAGCGTGAGCCCGCCCGCGGCGCCGGCAGTGGTCTTCAGCATCGTCCGGCGCGACATCGGCTGCGCGATGGGCGACGCAGGCGCTTCGGCCCCGCCGTCGGTGTTTGGGCGCGCGTCGTCGGTCGTTGGTGGTGGTGCTACGTCGTCCATGAGTGGACTCCTTTGTTTCCCGCTCGGGACTCCCGCTGAATCCCAGCGCCATCCCGAAACGGGATGACAGGTCCATCGTCGCGCAGATCAGGCCGTGCCGTCGAGGAATCGCATGATCAAACGACGCCGAGGATTGGCTGCAGAAAGGGAACAGCACCGCATCAACCGGCGTTAACCTGATCACGATGCCTAAGCGGATCCGCACCTACGGCGACCCCGTACTGAACACCAAAGCAGCCGACGTCACCGACATCGACGGCAAGTTCGTCGACCTTTGCGACGACATGTTCGTGTCGATGTACGACGCCCCCGGCATTGGTTTGGCTGCGCCGCAGGTTGGCGTGCAGAAGCGCTTCTTCGTCTACGACTACGACGACAACCCTGGCGTGCTGATCAACCCGACCATCACGGAGATGGACGGCGAGTGGCTCTACGAAGAGGGATGCCTGTCGATCCCCGGCATGTCGTTCGAGATCGTGCGACCCAAGAAGATCCTGGTCACCGGCGTCGACCTCGATGGCAACGATGTCGAACTCGAAGCCGACGAACTGTTCTCTCGTCTGATCCAGCACGAGATCGATCACCTCGATGGCGTGCTCATGACCGAGCGACTCGAATCCGACGTGCGCAAGGCCGCAATCGCAGAACTCAACGACCGTCGCCTGCAGGCCGAAGCTGAGCGTGCCGAACGCATCAAGGCCGGCGGCGGCGGACTCCAGCTTCCGTAGCGCCAACGAAACGACTCCATGACGATCCATGACGGCGGGCCGACACGGCTCGTCTACCTCGGTACTCCCGAGATCGCAGTCCGGCCGCTCGAAGCGCTGGTCGAGGCCGGACACGACGTCGCCCTCGTCGTCACCAACCCCGACCGCCGACGGGGTCGCGGCAAAGACCTGATGCCCACGCCCGTCAAGGCTGCGGCCGAACGCCTTGGCTTGTCCGTGAGCCATGACCTCGACGATGTCCTCGACGTCTGCGCCACCCTCGGGGTCGTCGTCGCCTACGGACACATCATCGGCAACCACGTGCTCGACGCCGTGCCCATGGTCAACATCCACTTCTCGTTGCTTCCCCGGTGGCGAGGCGCAGCGCCGCTCGAACGGGCGATCCTCGCCGGCGACGAAGACACCGGTGTCTGCCTCATGCAGATCGTTGAGGCGCTCGACGAAGGCGCCGTCTACTCGCGCCGCACCGTTCCCGTCGGCGACGCCACGCTCGACGAGCTCCGCGAAGCCCTCGTCGACGCGTCCTGTGAGCTGCTCGTCGAATCGCTTGCGGAAGGACTCGGCGAGCCCGAGCCGCAAGTAGGCGAGCCGGTGTACGCGCGCAAGATCAAGCCCGAAGAACACCAACTGGACTTTGCTCGGACCGCAGTCGAACTCGCTCGGGTGATCCGGCTCGGTCGAGCCTGGACAACCCTCGACGGCAAACGCCTGCGCATCAATGCAGCGTCGGTCAGCGACCAGCCGCTCAGTGGCGCGCAGGCCGGAGCGATCCACGATGACCGCATCGCGACCGCAGACGGATGGCTCGTGCTCGACACCGTCCAGCCCGAAGGCAAGAAGGCCGTCGCCGCGAGCGACTGGCTACGCGGGGCACGCCACGAACCCGGCACGGTGCTCGGATCTGACCTTGGGCTGGGCACAGATCTTGGGTTGGGAAGCGGCGCCAATGGCTAACTCGAACAAGCCCGACATGAGCGCTGATGCCCGTCACGTGGCCTGGAAGGCGCTCCAGCGCATCGACCACAAGGGGGCCTTCGCCAACCTCGTTCTCGATGGCGAACTGCGCAAGTCGAACCTGAGCGAGCAAGACCGCCGCTTCTGCACCCAGCTTGTCTACGGCACGACCCGCATGCGGCGCTCGTGCGACTTCCTCGTCGACCGGTTCCTGTTGCGAGAAGTCGACGACAACGTTCGGACCTTGCTGCGGCTCGGCGCCTATCAGCTCCATTACCTTTCGACTCCGGACCACGCCGCAGTCGACGCGACCGTGTCGATCGCCCCTCGCAAAGTGCGCGGCTTCGTCAACGCCGTACTGCGCAAAGTCGCATCGTCCGACGCCACGTGGCCCGACGACGCCACGCGGCTCAGCTACCCGAACTGGCTGATCGAACGGCTCAGCGACGATCTCGGCGCTGAAGATGCCATCGCCATGCTCGAACGCATGAACGTAGAGCCGACGGTCCACGAGCGCGACGACGGCTACATCCAAGATCCGGCGAGCCAATGGGTATGCGACGCGGTCGGCGTCGAACCCGGCCATCTTGTCGCAGATCTCTGTGCCGCCCCTGGCGGCAAAGCAACGCTGCTCGCCCAGTCAGGTGCGACGATCGTTGCCGCGGACCGGCGCATCAAGCGGGCCCGCCTCGTGCAAACCAACGCTCGCCGCACGAACGCCGACACGGTCGCTACCGCCGTCGCCGATGGCACGGCGCCGCCACTGCGCCCCGGCGTCTTTGATCGAGTGCTCGTCGATGCCCCGTGCTCTGGACTCGGTGTGCTGCGCCGACGCCCCGACGCCCGCTGGCGCATCGACGACGAAGGCATCGGCCGACTCACCCGCCTGCAACGAGAGCTGCTGGTCGCCGCCCAAGACCTGGTGAAGCCAGGTGGGCGCCTCGTCTACTCGGTGTGCACCGTGACCGAAGCGGAAACCGTCGACCAGCTCGACGCCGTCGACGACCGTTTCACCCCGCTCGATGTCACGAGCGATGCGGGCCGGTGGCGCCAGCTCGAGCCACATGGCGGGCGGGTGCTTCCCCAAGACCACGACAGCGACGGCATGGCCGTCTTCGCCTGGACTCGAAAGTAGAGGAACGCTCGAGCAAGGCATGCCCCTTCGAGTCCAGCGCACTACATTCTCCGCAATGCCAGATCACGACACCAGTGGGCTCTACGCCAAGGTTCTCACCGTCTCCGACGGCGTGATCCACGGGACGCGCGAAGACAAGTCCGGCGGCGCCCTCGTTGAGCTCCTGACCGCCAACGGCTACGAGATCGCCGAGCAGCGAGTCGTGGCCGACGGCGTCGACAACGTCGCACCCGCCCTCATCGACATGGCCGAAGGATTCAACGGCCTGGTCGTGAGCACTGGCGGCACCGGCTTCGGTCCTCGAGACCTCACCCCCGAAGCCACGCGGACCATTCTCGAACGCGAAGCCCCTGGCATTGCCGAGGCCATGCGTCTCGTCAACCCACTCGGACGACTCAGTCGAGCCGTTGCCGGCACCCGTGGCACCGCCCTCATCATCAACGCTCCCGGCTCGCCCAAGGGGGCAGTCGAAACCGTCGAGGCGGTCATCGACGTCATCCCGCACGCCATCCGCCTCATGGCGGCGGCGCCCACGGACCACTAACCAAAGGTTCCTCCGATGGCTGATCGTTTCGATGCTGACTACATGGGCCGGGCGATCGACATCGCCGACGGGGCCCGCCTGATCGCACCGCCGAACCCGTGGGTCGGCGCGGCGGTTGTCTCCAACGCGCAAGTGTTTCTGGGCGCCACCAGCCAACCCGGTGGCAACCACGCTGAGATCAACGCCCTCGAAGCCGCCGGTGACGCCACCCTCGGCGCCACGATGTACACGACCCTTGAACCGTGCTGCCACCAAGGCCGTACCGGGCCGTGCACCGAAGCGATCATCAAGGCCGGCATCCGACGAGTCGTCGTCGCGATCACCGACCCCGACCCGCTCGTCGCAGGCAAGGGCATCGAAGCTCTCGAGAACGCAGGCATCGACGTCGAGATCGGCGTCGGCGCCGCTCGTGTCGAACGCCAGCTCCGCGCCTATCTGCATCACCGCCGTACCGGCCGACCATTCGTCGTGCTCAAGCTGGCCGCAACCCTCGATGGCTACACGGCAGCGCCCGACCGCACCAGCAAGTGGATCACCGGCCCCGAGGCGCGCGCCGATGGCCACCGGCTCCGTGCCGAAAGCGATGCGATCCTTGTCGGCGCCGGCACGATCCGGGCCGACGATCCGGCGCTCACTGTGCGCGACTTCGCCCCGATCGGGATCGACGGAAGCGAGATCCAGCCGATGCGCGTGGTGCTCGGCACCGCTCCCGAAGACGCCAGCGCCCAGCCGCTCGTCGAAGTGAGCGGCGAACTTCCCGACGTGCTCAGCGAGCTTGCCGAACGTGGCATCTTGCAGCTCATGGTCGAGGGCGGTGCGACCGTCGCCGGTGACTTCCACCGGCAAGGACTCGTCGACCGTTACGTCATCTATATGGCACCGGCCTTCTTCGGCGGCGACAACGCTCGTTCGCTGTTCTCTGGCGACGGCGCCTCGACAATCGATGACGTCTGGCGAGGCGAGATCGTCGACGTGCGTCGTCTCGGGCCCGATGTCCGAATCGAGCTGCGGCCAAGCAGCTCCTGATTCGGTTCGCAGACGAGCCTGAGCCCGGGCTCAGGCGGTGCCGTTGCGTTCCGCTCGACGACGCTCCCACGACTCGACCTTGACCAGCAGCACGCCAGCGGCGATCAGACACACCGCCAGCAGCGCAAGCAGTCCATAGTTCGTCGTATCCGCCTCGGCGATCGCTCCGGGGCCACTGCTTCCAAGCACGGGGTTGTCACCGGGTTCGCTCATCGTTGGATCGCCCGGCGGGAACTCTTCGTCAACCGACGGGCCGCAGCCCGCGACGAAAAGCAGCACGACAAAAGTGACGCCAAGCAACGCAGCCCGGGCGCGTCGTTGGCTATCGGGAGCGGAACCGCGTGCAGGGATCATCGGCCGCAGAGTCTGCCACGGCCGTCTTGCTCGCGGCCGTCAGGGTGAACGGTGTTCAGCCGTCCTCTTGTTGGCTGAGCTCGACGTACGCCATCTGGATCTGGCTGCGAGCGGCACGAAGGGTCTCTTCGTGCTCGCCGAGGCGACCCGGCAAGGCGTCAACGACTGCCGCCATTGCATCGATCGCGACCTTGGCCTCGGTGAGGTTTGGCGGATCGTCGCTCAGGTGGATCGCACCCAACTCGTACAGACCCATTGCATGGTTCGCGACCACAACGGCCGAAGGCGTCTCTGCCAGACGGGCGCGAGCCTCAGCGAGTTCTGCGGCCATGGCTTGCGCCTGGGCCTGTTCTTCGGGGGTCAGGTCGTCGAACGAAGGCGCCCCAGGCACCCCATCAGCCGGAGCTGCTTGGGGCCCCGAATCACGGGGTACTTCATGTTCGCCATCAGGTGTCCACAGGCTCATGCCGGCTGATCGTAGACTGCGGCTCGCCTAATCACGTCGACAACGGGAGAACCGGTGCGCATTTCCATCGGCAGTGACCACGCTGGTTACGACCTCAAGCAACATCTCATCAGCTTCCTCGAAGCTGCCGGCCACGAGGTCCGCGACCACGGGACCAACAGCACCGAGTCGGTGGACTATCCACCGTTCTGCGCCGATGTCGCCCGTACGGTCGTCGCCGGCGATGCCGACGTCGGCATCGTCATGGGCGGCAGCGGCCAAGGCGAACAGATTGCTGCCAACAAGGTCGATGGCGCTCGCGCTGCACTCTGCAATGACCTGTACCTGGCTCGCATGGCCCGCGAACACAACAACGCCAACGTGCTCTCCATCGGGGGTCGTGTCGTGGGCACTGGCCTTGCCGAAGAGATCGTCACGCTGTTCTTGAACACCGAGTTCGAAGGTGGACGCCACCAGCGACGGGTCGACCTCATCACCGAGGTCGAGCAGTCCAACCCTCGCTAACGCAACCGACTGTTTCGGCGACGAGCATGAAGCGGGCCTGACCGAGCCCGGGGTGCTCGGCCAGACCCGAGGCTTACGACGAGTAGCCCTCGGGCTGAATGTCGAACCCTCGGTTGAAGCGGGCTCGCAGATTCTCCACCGCAATGAAGTGCGTGAGCTCTGCGAGCTGCTTCTTGGAGAACTCGGCCTGCATGCGACCGCGCAGGTCGTCATCGATCGTCGTCGGCGTCATCGTGAGCGACTCGGCGTACTCGATCACCAGCTTCTCCAGATCGGAGAGCGCAGATGTCTCGCGCCAGTCGGCAACAGCGTTGATGGTTTCGTCATCGAGGCCCAGCTCACGGCCGAGCGCAGTCCCGATGTCCTGTCACCACAAGCACCCGATCATCGACGACGCTCGGAGCTGTGCCAGTGCTTTGAGCCGGTGATCGACCGAGCGGGCGAACGCAACCCAACGCTCAAGTGCCAGTGACCCGAACAGCGTCGGCTTATGCGGTGCCATCGCCCGCAGTGGGGCCGAAAAGGTCGGCCCTCGACCGAGAACCTTGATGGTGGCAACGAGACCCATAGCGTTTCCTCCTGCAGTTCTTCTAGGCGGCTGTATCTAGGTGGCGGGCTGGTCGAGCTTCTTGGCGCTGATGAGCAACATGACGGCCAGGAAGACCGAGAACATGAGGCCACCGACGCTGAAAACCACGTCTGAGGTTTCGAGGCCGTCGGTGTTCGCCAAGTGATAGATCACGTGTGGCACGCCCCAAACGAGCGAGGCGATGGCGGCGACTGAGACGAGATCTCGGGAGAGACGTACCGCTGCGGCGATGAGCAGCACGGCGAGCGCCAGGTTCAACGCACCGAAGTCGCGGACGAAGTGCTCATTGAATGGCCCGTCAACTGCGGTCCACGTTCGCCCGAACCCGGGGAAGTTGTCGAAGAACGACTGCGGGGCGAGCAACGCCCAGAAGCCGAGCTGTAGCGCAGAAAGTGCGAGCCAGCCAAGAGCAAGGCGAGTGGTACGTGCGACGGTCATGGTCTCGAAGATATCGCTGAAGTGGTCTGCCTAACCAGACCACTTCAATTGAACAGTGCAGACCACTTCTCGAGGGTGCTGCTACGTTCGGTCCCATGCTGGAACTCCACCTGGAGCTGCCATCGGGACCTGGTCGCCGTGCCGCCATCGAGACCGCGCTGCGCGACTCCATCCGCACGGGCCGGCTTGTCGCCGGTACCCGCTTGCCCTCGTCACGTGTCCTCGCCCACGACCTCGGCGTCTCTCGGTCAACGATCGTGAGCGCCTACGAACAGCTCAATGCCGAAGGCTTCCTTGCGAGCCGCCACGGCCAAGGCACGGTCGTCGCCGATGTCCCGACCGGCGCAGCGCCCGCCGACGACGAGGACTTGATGGGCCCGACCCCGACGTGGGACTTCCGCCCCGGCGAACCGGACCCGACAAGTTTCCCCCGGCGCGAGTGGATGCAATCGCTGCGCCGCATCGTGAGTGATCCGTCCGGAACAGCCATGGGCTACCCAGACCCACGAGGGCGCATCGAGCTCCGCCACACCCTTGCTGGCCACCTCGCACGGACACGCTCGGTCGTCACCGATGCCGGCAGTGTCTTTGTCTACGGCGGGTTCGCCGCGGGCCTCGGGTTCATCGCCGAGGCGTTTCGCCGCGCTGGCATCACCCGTATCGCCGTCGAAGAAGCGATGCTGCCGATGCACCGCATGGTGTTGCGCGTCGCTGGCCTCGAGGTCGAGACGATTCGCGTCGACAACGAAGGCATCGTCGTCGAAGAACTGGCGACCAGCAGCGCCGGCGCCGTCCTGGTCACCCCGGCCAATCACTATCCCTACGGCATCACGATGAGCCCCGACCGGCGAGCCCAACTCGTCAGCTGGGCCGACCTCGCCGACGCGTGGATCATCGAAGACGACTACGACGGCGAGTTCCGTTACGACCGGCGACCCATCGGCGCCCTCCAAGCGCTGGCCCCGCACCGCGTGATTTACGCCGGCACGGCCAGCAAGTCGCTCGCCGCGGGGCTTCGCCTCGGATGGCTCGCGGTGCCAGACGAGCTGCGACCCGGTCTGACCGCGGCGGCGAACCTCCGCGCCGGCGTGTCCTCGATCGACCAACTTGCGCTCGCCGACTTCATCGAACGTGGGCAACTCGACCGCCACATCCGCACCATGCGCCGCACCTACGACACGCGACGCCGCACCATGCTCGAGCGCCTCGACCTCGGCGACGCCGATCTCGTCGTGCAACCGTGCGTCGCTGGTTTGCATCTCTGCATCTCGGTCCCATCGCCCGAGCTAGAACGAGAGATCCTCGTGCGTGCCGAGGCCGCCGATATCGGACTCCTCGGCCTCTCGACGTTCCATCGTGCGCCGGCCGAGCGAGCCGGCCTGACGGTCGGGTTCAGCCGACCGGCCCAGCACGCGTTCGCTGCAGGCCTCGATCGCCTCGCCAACGTGTTCGCGGGCTGAGGGAACAGGCGCCTACTCGAGGTCGCCCGCGGGCCCGACGACGCGAGTCTCGCCTTCGGTAAGGGACACCCACGCGAACCAAAACGCCGTCCGGCTCGGCACTGGTTCCAGCTGCTGGCCGTCGCCGCTACGCCCGGCAAGATCCCAAACAACACCGTCTTCGTCAACGAACCCGTCGGGCCCCGACGAGAACGTGCGATCGGAACGGAACACGCTTCCGCCACCGGCGCCGCCAAGGAATACGACGATCGGTTCTGCGCCCGCCACGTGAACCGCAATCGGCTCATTGGCAAGCACCGGAACGGCGACGAACTCGCCGCCCGTGTCGAAGCCGATCACTCGCGTCGACAACGACAGACGCTCATCAAGCAACGCATCGGCGCTCAGCGGGAATCGGAAGTTGCCCTCGTCGACCCGAGTCGCGTAGTCGACGAACGGATCGAACTCGTAGGCCGGCCCACGTCCTTGGTCGTCGCCCAACACCATCGTGTCCGGATGCGTAGCGAGCCACGTTGCCCAGGTCGTGGTCGTCGAGGGCAACGACAACAGCTCGGTGCCGGTCAGGTTGCCGACGATCCCACGGCCGGCCACATGCCACCAATACGTGTGCGTCTCGGCATCGACCATGACCATGTCGTTTTCGTACAGCGCACTCGTGTTGTCGAACGTCAGCACGCCCTGATGGCGCAGATCGTTCGGCCGCCGATCGAACACGACGCCGCTGCCGCACAGCGGACAATACGTCACGACCACCGGCCGATCGCCGAGTGTCGTGTTCACAATCTCGTGGAAGTTCATGACCCGGTGTGGATGGGCCCACGCCGTGCCGTTGTCGGCGATGTAGCCGAGGACGAGGTCGTCTGGCGACAGGTAGGTCGCCGCCGTGCCGGCGATGTAGTTCGGCTGGTTCAGCGGGCGGATCGCATTGAGGAGCGAGGCCACCAGTTCCTCGGAGGTCTCGGTCAGCGGTACCTGGCCGCCGTCGAACGTGTCGAACACAATCTCGTCGAGCGGCACATCGTGGATCGCAATGTTGACGTCAGCGAAGATCGCCCGCTCACCCGTCGGTTCGGCAGCGATCGGGTCGAGATCCGAGGTGCCGCTGCATGCCGCAGTGACGAGGGCACACAAGAGCAGAAGCGGGAGAAGACGGCGGGGGAGCATCGCAGCAGAAACCCGCCCGCACTCGGTTCGCTTCCCCCGTGGAGACCGTTACCCCGCGAGCACGTCTTCGGCCCACACCCCGCACGCAAGCGTTTCGGCGTTCGACACACCGAGCAGCTGCAACCCGATCGGCGGGCCATCCGTGGGTGCGGGCAAGGTCAGGGCCGGAAGCCCGACCACGTTGCCGAGGCGCGTGTTGGCGACGATCCGAGGCGCCAACGCCGGGTCGCCCGCATCGACCAGCAGCGGCGCCACGATCGGCACCGTCGGCGACGCAATGACATCAACGCCGGCCAAGGTCGCCTGCACCTCGCCGATCAACTGGCTACGCAGTCGATGCGCCGCCGCCACCTGCGGCCCAGTGAGCGCGGCCCCCATCTCGAGGCGCGCCCGAATGTCGGCGCCGTAGCGATCGGCATGCTCGGCGAGCTGCGAAGCGTGAATCGCCGACGCTTCGCTGAACATGATCACGGTGCTGGCCACGAACGTCTGCTCTGCGTCGGGCCAACCCACGTCAACGACCGTCGCACCTGCTGCTGCGAGCCGGTCGATCGCCGCTTCGATGGCCTGGCGCACCTCGTCGTCGGCCGCCTCGACATCACTGCGGGCAACCCCAATGCGCAGCCCCGACGGCGCAGGCAACGTAGCATGACCGAGCGCCGAGTGAATACGAGCCAAGTCGCTCACCAGCGGTGCATGGAAGCCGACGTGATCGAGCGTCGTCGACAGCGGAAAGACGCCATCGGCGGGGTATGTCCCGTGGGCAGGCTTGAACCCGGCGATGCCACAGAACGCCGAGGGAATCCGCACCGAGCCGCCGGTGTCCGTGCCAATCGCGAATGACGCCGAGCCGCCAGCCACGGCCGACGCGCTTCCGCTACTCGATCCTCCGGGGACACGATCGGGAGCGGCCGGGTTTGGCGCCGTGCCGGCGTGCTCGTTGACGCCGGTGACACCAAAAGCAAACTCGTGCAGCGTCACGGTCCCAAGCGCCGTCGCCCCGGCGTTGCGCAGCATCTCGACAATCGGCGCCGTGGCCGTCTCGAGCGGCGCATCGACGCGGACTGGGCTGCCGGCGGTCGTGCGCCTGCCTTCGAGCGCCAAGAGTCCCTTCACCGCGAAGGTGTCCATCGCCAGCGGCCCGAGATCTGCATCGCTTTGTGCCGCCAGGCGTGCAGCCACGTCTTCGTCGAACAGCTCGAGCCACGGACCGCCCCGGTCGACGGTGCGAGCCAACGCTCGGCGGCGCTGAACCTCGGCCGTGCGATCGGCACTATTCACCGGCCCCGCAGCTTCCCCTGGCGCAGCGATCGGCGCCGCTCGTTCAGCCCACGACTCCCATGCGGGCCAATCGAGGCCAGCCGAAACACGGGCGAGGAGCGGATCTGGGTGAGAACTCATCAACGCCAGCCTGCCATGCTGGCCACATGGCATCGACACCGGCCCTCGGCCTCTTCGGTATCAACTTCGGACCTATGGCCGATCCGGCCGTCATGGTCACGGTCGCCCAAGCTGCCGAAGCAGCCGGGTTCGACTCGGTCTGGACCGGCGAGCACATCGTGTTGCCGGATCCCCAGGCGCCGCCATCGCCCGCTGCTCCCGAAACCGACTTCGTCGACACGGCCGCCGCCTTGGCCTACCTGGCGGCAGCGACCGAAACGATCAAGCTCGGCAGCGGCATCATCATCTTGCCCCAGCGCCAACCGGCCGTCTTGGCCAAATCCCTTGCCTCGGTCGATCACCTGTCGGGCGGACGACTCATGTTCGGCCTCGGCGTCGGCTACCTCGAACCCGAGATGACGGCGTGCTCCACACCGATGGAAGCCCGCGGCGCTCGCGCCGACGAATACCTCCAGGCGATGCGTCTGCTCTGGACCACCGACGCGGCCTCGTTCGACGGCGACTTCGTGCAGTTCGCCTCGGTCACCGCCAACCCCAAGCCGGTCCAGGCTGACCTCCACACCGTCGTCGGCGGGCACAGCAATGCGGCCGCCCGCCGAGCCGTTGCGACCGCACACGGCTGGTACGGGTTCATGCGCGATCCCGAGACGACCGCCGAGGACATGGAGCGGCTCCGTCACGCTGCCGACCACGTCGAGCGTCCGGCGCATCTCGGCCCGCTCGAGGTCTCGATCACACCCGCACGCCACCTCGATGCCGAAGCCCATGCGCAGTACAGCGAGCTCGGCGTCGACCGGCTGGTCCTGCAGCCCGGCCGCCGGGCCACAAGCGCAGACGACATCGTGGCGTTCGTCGAGGCCAACGCCCCATCACAGTGGTAGGACGCGGGCGCTGCGGCGACAGAGCATCGAAACATCTCGCGAACTCAGCGTCAACCGAACGTCCTCGTTGAGCGGCGCGAGTTAGGTTGCGGGGGTGACCTTCCGCAGCCGCCTCGTTGCCGTGATTGGCGCCAGCGTGCTGCTGACTTCGGCCTGCGGTGGGGGAGTAACGGCTGAGGACGTCGTATCTGAGCAGCCGACGCCGTCAGCAGTCGAAGCTGACACAGCTGTTACCCAAGCGGGCGGTGGTCCCGACCTGGGCTTGCTCGGCCAAGGCTCGCTCGAAGGTCGAGACGTGGTCGTCTGGTTCTGGGCCGAGTGGTGACCGACGTGTCGCGCCGAACTGCCTGCGGTCGCAGCAGCTGAACAAACGTATGCGGACGACATCACGCTCGTGCGAGTGTCCGACGCCATGCGCGACGTGTGGGCCGAGTTCGGCGTCACGAGCCAACCCGCTTGGGCCTTCGTCAACGACGACGGCACCATCGAGGTGCACAAAGGCTCGCTGGGCGAGTCCCGCCTCAACGAACGGATCGACGCACTCATATCGTCGTGAGTGTCGCACCGTCGGCTGAGCCATTCGGTCAAACGACCGGCATGTCGACGCCTACTCGCCGGTCCAGCGGGCGATGAACGCTGCGACCCGAGGCATCTCTGCAGCAATCCGCCGGGGGGCCACGGAGCGAAGTCGCTGGTAGACGGCGACGGCCGCCTGGTCATGGGCCGAGGCGACGTGGTTGTCGGTGACGCCGAGCAGCGCTTCGGCGACCTGGTCTGCATGCGACGTCAACCATGCGGGCGCATCGCCATGCGTCCGCCCTTCGATCCACCAGGGCTCAACGGCCTCGGCCATCGCCGGCAACAGCAGCTCGACCTGCCTGGCGAGGAAGCCCGGCCGTATCCGGTTGATGGCATCGAAGCCGAACTGAGCAGCTGCTGCCTTGATGCCACTTCTCGAACGGAGCGCTGCGGCCGCCTCGAGGACGGCATCGTTGGCGATGTCGGGACGTTGTTCGGGATCCGAAACAATGTCTCGAAGGGTGGCAGTCACAGTGGGCGTGTGTAGCCGCCCCGTCAGTCGTGGTTGTAATCGGTGTGGGGGAGTGCGTCCTTCCAACCGCCGGCATGGCGGCCGTCAGGTCCGGGTGGGCCTTCGAACCCGGCGACCACGTTCATCGCCTGCGTGAATCCCGACGCCGTGAGCAACTGTGCCGCCGCATTCGACCGAGCTCCGGAGCGACAGAGCAACAGGATCGGCGTGTCCGGATCGAGCCCGTCGGTGACCTGGTCAAGGAAGTACGGATTGGGCTGACCCTGCTCGTCGGTCCAGTGCACGAACCTCGCGTCGCGGCCGATTTCGCTCGTGTCCGGCACGCCGATCGTGCGCCATTCGGTCTCGGTGCGGACATCGACGAGAATTGCTCGGTCGTCGTCGACGAGCATTTGCCAGGCGTCAACGTTGAGAATCTGCGGAATCATGGGTGGCTGGTGTCCTTTGTCACACCCCTTTCGCGATTTCTTTTGCGCGATCGGTTGTGAAGGGGTATGTGAAACCACTAGCTTATTGCTTCTGCCCAGGTGAGCACTTCGAGGCCTAGCCACGAAGTTCACAGGGCGCCTCCGGTCCGCCGGAGATCCGGTTCGCCGGAAACACAAAGTGGCCAAGCTCCGCCCCGGCGGTGAAGCCACTGGATCGACATGGTTTGATCGATTCGCTCTTTGAAAACAGAAGACAGGAAACGAAAAGCCAGTGCGGCATTTCATCGAGCTCTCTTGCTCGCTGAAATGACCGTCAATTAACGAATGCTCGTAAGAGCAACAAATTTGGTCAGGAACTGAACAGTACCTTCGGGTGCTCGACGGTTACCAAGCCTCCAAAATCGCACGCCGCTCATTAGAGCGTCGACGCACTTCGGTGCGACGACGGAGTCGGCAATGCAACTGATTTCAACAGCTGCTTGCAGCTGAAGATTTTGACGGAGAGTTTGATCCTGGCTCAGGACGAACGCTGGCGGCGCGCCTAATACATGCAAGTCGAACGAGTACGGACTTCGGTCCATATGTACGAGTGGCGAACGGGTGAGTAACACGTGAGAAACCTGCCTCGGAGATCGGGACAACCATTGGAAACGATGGCTAATACCGAATGCCCTCTTTTGGTCGCATGGCCGAATGAGGAAATGATCCGTCGCTCCGGGAGGGTCTCGCGGCCTATCAGCTTGTTGGTGAGGTAACGGCTCACCAAGGCATCGACGGGTAGCTGGTCTGAGAGGACGATCAGCCACACTGGGACTGAGACACGGCCCAGACTCCTACGGGAGGCAGCAGTAGGGAATCTTGCACAATGGGCGAAAGCCTGATGCAGCGACGCCGCGTGGGGGATGAAGGCCTTAGGGTCGTAAACCCCTTTCAGGAGGGACGAAAATGACGGTACCTACAGAAGAAGCCCCGGCCAACTACGTGCCAGCAGCCGCGGTAAGACGTAGGGGGCGAGCGTTGTCCGGATTTATTGGGCGTAAAGAGCTCGTAGGCGGTTCCGTAAGTCAGATGTGAAAGCTCAGGGCTCAACCCTGAGACGCCATCTGATACTGCGGTGACTTGAATCCAGTAGGGGAGTGTGGAATTCCTGGTGTAGCGGTGAAATGCGCAGATATCAGGAGGAACACCTATGGCGAAGGCAGCACTCTGGGCTGGTATTGACGCTGAGGAGCGAAAGCATGGGTAGCAAACAGGATTAGATACCCTGGTAGTCCATGCCGTAAACGGTGGGCACTAGGTGTGGGGACTTTCAACGGTTTCCGTGCCGAAGCTAACGCATTAAGTGCCCCGCCTGGGGAGTACGGCCGCAAGGCTAAAACTCAAAGGAATTGACGGGGGCCCGCACAAGCGGCGGAGCATGTTGCTTAATTCGAGGCAACGCGAAGAACCTTACCTGGGTTTGACATGTACCGAAAAGCCATAGAGATATGGTGTCCTTCGGGGCGGTACACAGGTGGTGCATGGCTGTCGTCAGCTCGTGTCGTGAGATGTTGGGTTAAGTCCCGCAACGAGCGCAACCCTCGTCCTATGTTGCTAACACGTTATGGTGAGGACTCATAGGAGACTGCCGGGGTCAACTCGGAGGAAGGTGGGGATGACGTCAAGTCATCATGCCCCTTATGCCTAGGGCTGCAAACATGCTACAATGG
>CALLIQ010000763.1 GCA_938008925.1 uncultured Acidimicrobiales bacterium | reverse complement strand
GCGGACGACGACTCCTCCGAAACCACCGACAGCGAAGAGGCGGCGACGGGCGAGACGCAGTCGTTCACCATCGAGGTCTGGGCCGACAACTGGATGGCCGTCTACGTCGACGGTGAGCTCGTCGGCGAGGATTCCGTGCCGATCACGACCGAACGCTCGTTCAACTCCGAGACCTTCACCTTCGAGGCCGCCTATCCGTTCACCTTGGCGATCGAGGCGAAGGACTTCAAGGAAACCGACTCGGGCATCGAGTACATCGGCGAGAGCAACCAGCAGATGGGCGACGGCGGGATCATCGCTCAGGTGAAGGATGCGTCAGGAAACGTCGTCTCGGTGACGAACGGTGACTGGGCCGCCCTCGTCGTGCATCAGGCTCCGCTCAACACCGACTGTGTCGACGACGACGATCCCGATGCCACGTGTGAATTCTCGATCGTCGAGACGCCGTCGGACTGGACCGCTTCGGGCTTCGACGACAGCGAATGGCCGAACGCCACCGTGTGGTCGGCCGCCGACGTCGACCCGAAGATCGGCTACGACGACATCACATGGGACGCGTCGGGTGAGTTGATCTGGGGCTCCGACCTCCAGATCGACAACACGGTGCTCCTCCGCACCACCGTCTCCGGTTAGCCGTCGCCGTACTTCGTGGCGATGACGGCCGCTCGGGTCCGGTCGGAGATCCCGAGCTGGCGGAGAATCGCCGACACGTGGTTCTTGACCGTTCCCGTGCTGAGGTGGAGCTCCCGGCCGATCTCGGGATTCGACGCTCCCGTCGCCAAGAGTCGGAGCACGTCACGCTCGCGAGGCGTCAGCGCATCGATCGCCTTTCGAAGCCCGGGTTCCAGGCCAGACGACGAGTCACCCGATGAGGAGTGTCCGGCCGTGATCCGAGCGGCGACGGCGGGCGTGAGCTGCACGATTCCCTTGGCGGCAGCGGTGATCGCGTCCGCCAGGTCTTCGGCGGCGATGTCCTTCGTCAGGTAGCCGGACGCCCCAGCGGCCAGCGCCTCGGTGATCAGGTCTCGCTCGACGAACGTCGTGAGCACCAAGACGTTGATGGCCGGATGGGTCCTCGCGATTCGTCTCGTCGCCTCGAGCCCATCGAGGTTCGGCATCTTGATGTCCATCAACATCACGTTCGGCTCGTGTTCGGCCGCGAGCTCGATGGCTTCGAAACCGTCCTTGCCGGCGCCCACCACCTCGATGTGGTCGGCGATGTCGGCGAGCGCGGCGAGGCCGTCGCGGATCATCCACTGGTCTTCGACGACGACGACTCGGATGACATCGTTCATCGGGGAAGCACCGCCTCGACCGTCGTACCCGTCTCACCCGAGCTGATCAGGAACGATCCACCCAACGTCTCGACCCGCCGGCGCATGTTGGCCAACCCGCCCTCGTCGCCCGCTTCGGTGGGATCGAAGCCGTCCCCGTCGTCGGTGATCCGGAGTGTGAGCGCAGCGTCGTTGGAGACGCTCGAGATCGACACGGTGGAGGCGTCCGCATGACGCACGAGGTTGGTCAGCGACTCCTGCACGATGCGTTGGATCGCAACCTGCTTGGCTGCGCCGAGGTGCTGATGATCGCCGACGATGTCGATGGTGACCGACGATCCCGTCGGCAGGATCCGGTGCGCGAGCTCGCGAACCGTCATGTCGATCTCGAAATGCTCGTGCTCTCTGGTCGCGTCGACGATCATGCGCGTCTCGTCGATGGCCATCTTGACGGCCTGGGATGCGTGGTCGACAGCGGTCGATGCGGTGTCGCCGTCGCGCCCGTTGAACGCCTGGGCCTTCTTCAACTGCACGGAGGCGGCGAGCAAGTGGTGGCCGAGGCTGTCGTGGAGTTCCTCGGCGACTCTGCTGCGTTCGGAGAGCTGAGCGAGTTGCGCCTCGTCGGCGACCGCGGCGTCGAGCTGACGCAGCGCGTCGCCGAGCAGGATGACGACGACGAAGGCGAGTGCGAGAGCCAGCATCGTTTCGACCTCGCTCGCTGCCCGTCGGGTGTTCTCGGTGATGAGCGCGAGTCCGACAGCACCCAACATGACGACCATCCATGCGTTGTTGGCAGGCTCGTCGCAACGCCGGCGGACCTCGATGAGCGGCACGGCCACGAGCAGGGATGCGTAGGTCGGGTCGCCGATCAGCACGGGCACGAAGCTCACGACGATCAGCGCGATGCGGAGCGAATCGCGGCCGGACCTGGTGTTGGTGCGGAGCACCGCCGTCGCCAACAGGGCGGTTGCAGCGCAACCGAGCAGAAACAGCGTGAGCGACAGGGTGTCATCGAGATCGACGATCCCCGACGGTGCACTCTGCGCCGACCAGTCGTAGATGCCCGTGGCTGCGACGCCGAGCGCGACCGACCACGCCAAACTCAACTCGATCTGATGTGTCCGGTCCGACCAGGGCATCTGCGTCAATTCTCGGACGGGGCAGGGTCGGTCACAAGTGCGACCTGGCACGTGCCGGTCGGCAGTCCGCAACGGCGAGTGCCCGATGTCCAGCCCGCCCCGTCATGGTCTCGAGCCCACGCTGTTCGTCAGCGTCGACGTCACGACCTGGCGTTGCACGGCGGAACCGCCGATGCGGTGGAGCCCGAGCAGCAGGTCCTCGGTCCGGGTTTGCTCAGTCTGGGTTTGCTCGGTCTGGGTGGCCGCACTGAGCCTCGGGTTGCGCAACGCCTCGATGATCGGCCGGGTGACCCGGTCGTGGATCTGCGACAGCTCACTTCCGTCGAGGAAGGCCGTCGTGTCGAGCGAATCGAAGAACCGTTGCGCACCGGGGTGGTCCGCCCGACGGATGAAGACCAGCGCACCGTGAATGTCGAGGAAGGCGTTCGAGTGTCGCTCGGCGTGAACCGCCCACTTGTCGGCGAGGTCATCCCAGCGATTGCCGACGTCGACACCGGCGCGCTCCAGCCTCCAGAGCAGCGAGATGCCATCGGTGAGCCGGAAGCGACCGTCGGCCGGGGTTGGCGCCAGTTGCTCGTCGAACAGGTCGATCGCATCGGCGAAGCGCTCGGCTGCGATCAGGCGGAGACCGAGATGCCACCAGATGTGCACGCTGAGGAGGTTCTGGCGACTCCACGTGGCCAACCGCCCTTCGAGAAGGTGCATCGCATCGTCGTGACGATGCTGCGTCTCGAACACGTGAGCGAGCGCATGGAGAGCCCAGAGATCGTCATCGCGGGCTTCGAGAGCTCGACGAGCCCACACCTCGGCCTCGTCGAAACGACCGGACTCTTCGAGCGCGAACGCATGCTGACCGGCCACCACATGGAAGGTCGCATCGCCGGTCCCGACGAGCCGCACGAGCTGGTCGGACGAACGAAGCATCGCCGGCACGTCGCCGACGAGGAAAGCCGCTTCGTGTGAACACTTCAGCGCCAGCACGTCGGCGGGGGAGCGGTGTGCGACCTCGGACCACCGCAGGGCAGCGGCGCTGACCTCGCCGGCCGCCAGCTGGCGGAGGGCGTCGGCGTGCGCACGTTCGTCCGGTGTGGCTCCTCGCTCCATCTCGGCGACGGCGGTGAGATCAGCGATGATCGATGGGTCGCTCGCCGGGATGCCGCCGAGCAGTTTCATCGTTGCGACGAAGATCGGTCGGCGGATGAACACCGGGTCCTCGATCGCTTCCGCCGTGGCGACGGGATCGCCGCGGAAGCCGAGATACGACGAAATCACGTCGTACCAGGCATCGACGGTGTGGCCCGATGATGCCGACACGACGCAGCCCCAGCGGTCGATGCCACTCGTCTCCGGCGCTGCGCCACTCATGGCTCGTCGCTCGCTGCACCGATCAGTCGGACGATTTCACCGACCGACTCGATGGCCTCGCGATCGTGCGGGTCGTGGAGGGCGATCACGAGTTGGTCGACCCCGACGGCCTCGAGCTCCGCCACACGAGTGACCGCCTCGGACGGGTCGCCGACGAGTGCTCGCTCGAGGATCGGATCGAGGTCTTCGCTCGCACCTCGGTCGGTGCGAACCGTGTCGATGAGCTCGGCGGCGGCCGCCCCCGTCGGGGCCACGAAGCCATCGATCTCGAGCGATCGAACGAGCGGTCGCCCGCCAACGAGTTCCGTCATCACGTCGTTGCGCGCAGCGAATTCGGCCGGCGTGCAGAACGACGTCTCCCACACATCCGCTTTCTCCGCAGCCAAGCGCGACGCTCGGTCTCCGGTGGCGGCGATCGTCACCGGCGGAGCGGGGTCCGACTCGGCCAAGAGCGACGGGAGCACATCGAGTGCGCGCTCGAGTTCGGTGAGACGTGTGTCGTAGTCCGGGTAGTGAATGCCGTAGGGCTCCCACCACGGCCTCGCGAACTCGACTGCAGCGCCGACCCCGGTTCTCAAGTCGACCCTTCCACTTGAGATCTCCTGCACGGTCGCCGCCTGTTTCGCCAGGAGCACGAGGCTCCGATACGACGGCAGGACGTTGGTGATGACGGGACCGAGCCGGATCCGCTCGGTCGCACGTGCCAGCGCTCCGAGGGTGGTCCAACAGTCGAGGTTGAGCCCGTGCGGCGACTCGCCGTAGTAGAAGCCGTCGACACCGAGATCCTCGGCGAGACGACACGTCGCTTCGACCTCGGCGTAGCTCGACGACCAAACCTCGAGCGCGACCCTCATCGGGCTGGTCGCGATCTGCTCGGCTGCGAGGCGTTCGTGAGCCTGCCGGGGCGGTTCGGCACGGTCATGAGTATGGCGTGCGCTGCCTCGGCGACTGGCAACGCATGCACGGAACGTCGAGACTTCGCCCCGTCGCCGTCCCGGCGAAGGACTGCCAGCTACCGACGAGGGCATTGATGACAACGAATCGAGGACGAGTCGACGGCAAAGTCGCGATCGTGACGGGGGCGGCGTCCGGGCTCGGCCGGGCCGACGCCCTGCGGTTGGCCGAGGAAGGGGCCAGGCTGGTGCTGACCGACATCAACGCCGAAGCGGGACTCGAGGTCGCGACGAGTTGTGGCGGCACCTTCGTCGCCCAAGACGTCGGCGACGAGGCGACGTGGGCGCCCCTCATCGAATCGACGATGAATGCCCATGGCCGACTCGACGTACTCGTCAACAACGCCGGCATCGCCCGCATCGACACCATCGAGTCGACATCGACCGAGACGTGGCGAGAGGTGATGAACGTGCACGTCGACGCCACGTTCTTCGGCTGTCGGGCCGCCATTCCTGCCATGACATCGAGCGGCGGCGGGTCGATCATCAACATGTCGTCGACCGCGGCCCTCGTCGGGCTCGCCCCCTATTTGGCTTACTCGGCGGCGAAGGGCGCGATCAGGGCGATGACGAAGTCGATCGCTTCTCACTGTCGGGGCGAACGAAACGGGATCCGATGCAATTCGGTCCATCCTGGGAGCATCTCGACCCCCATGGTGCACGACGCCCTCTCGACCCTTGCCGGCATCGACCTCATGGATCAGCCGGACCCAGAGGCGACCCGCATCGCCCTCGGCATCGGTGAGCCGCTCGACGTCGCCAACATGATCCTCTTCCTCAGCTCCGACGAGTCGAAGCACGTGAACGGTGCCGAACTCGTGATCGACAACGCCGACACCGTCGATCAGGTGCGCCGATGACCATCACCGGACTCGTCCACGTGAACATCAACTGCAGCGACTTCGAGCGGTCGAAGTCGTTCTACGAGATGCTCGGGTTCCGCCATGCGTACCCGGTCCCGCCGACCAACACGCCCGAGGTGGCGGCGGCCGTCGGCATGCCGCCGTACCGGGTCAACGGGGCGCTGTTCATCCTCCCGACCGCCACCGGCCACCTCATGCTCGATCTGCTCGAATGGCAGGAGCCGACCGACCCAACGCCCCCGTACCCCCACCTCTACCACCTCGGGATCGCCCGCATCGCGCTGTCGAGCGACGACCTCGACGGCGACATGGCCCGGCTCCAGGCCGAGGGCGTCGAGTTCTTGTCGGCTCCGGCCTCGGTCACCCTCGAGGGCCAGCCGACCACCCGGTTCGTGTGCTTCAAGGACCCCGACGGCACCATCCTCGAACTGGTGCAGACCGACCGCCCATGAGTGTCACCGTGCCGATCTCGTCGCTCGTCGACACGACCGCCCATCCCATCGAAGACGGTGACTACGCCGCGACGTGTGCCGGCACGCTCGACGCCACCGGAGCCCTCGTCCTCACGGGCTTTGCCAAGGCCGAGGTGATCGAGGAGGTCGTCGCCGAGTCGGCGCCTCGCGAGGCAGAGGCGTTCTACGCCGGATCGACCCACAACGTGTATCTGACCGATCCGGATCCGGCACTCGACGCGTCGCATCCCTTCAATCGCCAAGTCGTGAGCTCGAAGGGCCTGATCGCCGACGACCAGATCGCAGATTCGTCGCCCCTCCGCGCCATCTACGACAGCGGAGCGTTCCGAACCTTCCTCTGCCGGGTCCTCGGTATCGACGCGATCCATCCCTATGCCGACGAGTTGTCGTCGATCAACGTGCACTTCGCCGCTGAGGGAATGGAGCTCGGCTGGCACTTCGACAACTCGTCGTTCGCCGTGACGATGCTCTTGCAGGCGGCTGAAGGCGGCGCACACTTCGACTTCGTCCCGTCGGTCCGAGACAGCAATCGCCCCGAGGTCGAGTTCGAGCGTGTCGGTGCGGTGCTCGACCATCACGTCGATGCAGACGTCAATGCAGACGTCAAGGCAGATGCCACCGCTGACGCCAGTGCAGACGCCGATACGAACGCCGACGAGAGCGTTTCGATCCAGCGACTGCGGTTTCGGCCCGGCGACCTCGTGCTGTTTCGGGGGCGTGATGCGCTCCACAGGGTCACGCCGACCGAAGGCGAGACCACCAGGATGCTCGTCGTGTTTGCCTACAACAGCGAGCCGGGTGTCGCCCTGTCGCCATCGGCTCGATCCACCTTCTACGGCCGCTGACGCGTTCCACCGGAACCGTCAGCGGTCGTCCCGGGTGCGGGTCAGTCGCTGAGCGCTCGGAGCAAGCGTCGGATCGTGATCAGGCCCAGGTAGCGCCCGCCGTTGTCGACGACGATCACCGGTGCACAGGGTTCAGAATCGGGTGCGGTCGCAATGCGCTGGCCGATGTCGCTCGGGCTCGAATGGACGTTTGCGATCAGGGTCTCGATGAGGCCACCACCGTCGGCGCGCCGATGGAGCAGCCCGAGCGGTCGTTGATCGTCGTCGACCACAGCCGACCAATCGGAGGTCGGGGCGGACTCGCGGCCACGTCGTTCGACGAACGACGCCGTCCCGTCGGTTGACTCGGCCGCCTCGCTGGGTTCGGTGGATTCGGTCGAGCGGGTCGAACCGATGAGTGGCGGGGTCGGGTCGAGCAGGCGGTAGAGGGTCTCGCCTGTTGCCTGCGGGAGCTGGCGGAGTTCGATCAGCGACGCCTCGTCGATCTCGCGCCATGGGGATCCCGGGCGACCGAAGTAGAAGCCCTGGACGAGCGGCACCTCGAGGTCGACCAGCGCCTGGGCTTCTGCGGCCGTTTCGATCCCTTCGGCGAGGATCCACGCATCGATTCTGCTGGCGAAGATGCCGAGCGTTTCGACCAGCGAACGCTTGGCCTCGTCGTTGTCGATCTGATGGACGAGGCTTCGATCGAGCTTCACGATCGAAGGACGGAGCTGGAGGATCTGCCGGAGGCCCGAATAGCCGGCGCCGGCGTCATCCATCGCGAAGATCGCCCCTCGGGCGCGAAGCTCCTCGACCACCGGTGCGAGGTCGTGCCATTCCCACGGGCGGTGCTCGGTCAGCTCGATCACGAGACCGGCGAGGCTGTGCTGTGCTCGAAGGATGTTCATCACCGGCGCCGTCGGCAGTGAGCACGGCTCGATGTTGACCGACAGGAAGCAATTGCGCGGCAGATCCGATCGGCGGCCCAGCGCGACGGCGAGCGTCGCGGCGTCGAGCTGCGCGCTCAGTCCGAGGTCGTTTGCCACCCGGAACCACTCGTCGGGTGCTGAGACGATCCCGTCGATCGCGTCGAAGCGCGCCAGGGCCTCGTATCCAGCGA
This sequence comes from uncultured Acidimicrobiales bacterium, assembly GCA_938008925.1. Classification (GTDB taxonomy): domain Bacteria; phylum Actinomycetota; class Acidimicrobiia; order Acidimicrobiales; family SZUA-35; genus CALEWY01. The sequence goes on along the minus strand of CALLIQ010000763.1, from coordinate 1,435 downwards.
CGGTTCGGCGACTGAGGTCGACGACCGGCTGGAACACGATGTGAAGACCTTCGCCCCGGGCGGCGGCGACGACGTGGTCGGCCGTGATCAGGCGCTCGGTTCGGAGCGCCGAGACGGTCATGGTCAGACCAGCGGACTGATGCGCTGCGTCACCTGGTCGATCAGAGATGCGGGGATGTCGGTCATGCCGTGATCCTGGGTGGCGTGAACGGCGACCAGGTCGAGGATGCCCTCATCGCTCTCTGCTTCGAAGGTTGCATCGCAACCGGGGACGACGTCGCCACAAGCGAACTGCTTCATCACGATTTCCGTTTCAGTCGGGGAACGCTCCTTTCATCGGGTGTGTGGGGTCTCCGGCTTGAGCCCGTCCGCCCGGGTGAAGTTGCCTCGCCGTTCGACCTCGATTGACCGGGGTCATCGGCCTCCCCCGAACACATGGGGGGAGGACAAAGCGACCTGGCCGGGACGCGTTCTTCACCGTCGGGACGGAGCGGGGGTACGTTCGGGTCCGTGACGAACGCCTCGGCCGGGTCGGGCCTGCTCTCCGATCCCGCCGTCCGGCGCTATCTGACGTCGAACGCGCTGTCGGGTACCGGCATCTCGCTCATGTTGGCAGTGCTGTTCAAGCAGGCGTTCGATCTGACGGGCGACGCCCTGTCCATCGGCATCATCGGACTGCTGCAGTTCCTTCCGGCGGTCGCTCTGGTCATCGTCAGCGGGGACGTCGCCGATCGTTTCGACCGCCGTCGAGTCACCGCCACGATGACGGTCGGTCGGGTGCTGTGCGCGATCGCGTTCTTCGCATACAGCCGCGACATCGCCGGTGTCGCTGACGGTGACGTCGCAGCCGAGGCGGGGATCGCCGTGTGGCCGCTCTACGCCATCACGCTCGTGTTCGGGGCCGTCGATGCCATCGCAATCCCGGCCCGTCACGCCTTGGCGCCGCTCGTCGTCGAACGTGACCGATTGCCGAATCTGGTCGCCGCTGGCGCGGTCACCCGTGTTGCCGCCGGGATCGTGGGGCCAGTCGCCGCGGGCTATCTGTACTCCGTCGGGGCCGACCTCGCCTATCTCGTCGTTGCCGTGCTCTTCGCGCTGTCGATCCCGTCGATTCTCCGGGTGGTCTACGCGGTCGAGCCGACACCGCTCACCGGCCGGCCCTCGCTCAAACTCGCCCTCGAGGGACTGTCGTTCATTCGCCGCACACCGATCGTGCTGTCGGCGATCGCGCTCGACATGTTCGCCGTTCTGTTCGGTGGAGCCGTCGCACTCATTCCCGTGATCGCAGAAGAACGGCTCGGCGTCGGCGACATCGCCTACGGGTGGCTTCGCGCCGCACCGGGAATCGGGGCCGGGTTGATGGGACTCATCCTCGCGGTCAAGCCGGTGACGCGACGGGTCGGCCCGACGCTGCTCGTGGTCGTCGCGGTGTTTG
>CALLIQ010000762.1 GCA_938008925.1 uncultured Acidimicrobiales bacterium | reverse complement strand
AGCACACCCGCTTCCTTGAGCACATTGCGCACGCCCCGCAGCGTGATCTCGGCCCAGTCAGGGCGGGTGGTTCCCGTGCCGCCGAGCTCGGTCGTGATGAACGGCGTGCCTGAGTTCTCGACATGGGTATCCCACATGCCGATGGTGTCGATCTCGACCAGCTTGCAGGTGAACGGGGCCTTGAACGCTTTCGCGAACCGCCAGCCGTTCGCCTCGGCCTCTTTGTCGTCAAGCACGTGGGTGCACGCCATCGGCACGAACTCGAGCGTCTTGCCGCCATCGTGCATGTCGACAACCAAGTCCGCCATCGGCAGCATGTAGCGGGCCATGTAGTCAGCGATCTTCTCGGTGACCGTGCCATCAGGGCGTCCGGGGAACGACCGATTGAGGTTGCCGTTGTCGATGGGCGACGTGCGTGTGCCGGCTGCGAACGCCGGCTGGTTCATCGTGGGCACGACGATGATGCGACCGCGCACGTCGGCAACGTCGATCGAGCTGACGAGACGGAACAGCGCCAACGGGCCCTGGTATTCATCACCGTGATTGCCGCCGGTGAGCAGCACCGTCGGACCGTCACCGTTCTTGATGACGGCGACCGGAATCATGACCGAGCCGTACGCCGAACCATCGTGGCTATGCGGAAGCTGCAAGTGCCCCGTGTGCAGACCATCGTCGTCGAAGCCAATCGTCGATCTGATCGGTGACGCTTGCATCGTGGAGGAATCGGTCATGTACGTCCTTGCCGAAGAGTTGGCGGGCGACCGTCGCCTCCGCCGTCCGGCGTCGATGCTACGAGACGCAACCGGTGCCACCGAGGAGGCAGGTCTGTGCCACGTCTGACCGATCCTCACGATCGTTACTAGATTGCGCTCATGCAGTTCGAGGGGCGCGTGGCGCTGATCACCGGCGGAACCATGGGCATCGGCCTCGAGGCGGCGTGTCGCCTCGCGGCACAAGGCGCCTCGGTCGCGGTCACCGGGCGGAGACCCGAACCGGGCGCTGCAGCCGTGACCGCAATCGAAGCTGCTGGCGGACAGGGCCTGTTCATCGCCGGCGATGTTGCGGTCGCAGCTGACACCGAGCGCATGGTGGCCGAAACCGTCGAGCGGTTCGGACGCCTCGACATCGCCGTCAACAACGCCGGGATCGGCGGCCGCCCCGACCGCATCCACGAGATGGACGAGGACTACTTCCGACAGGTCATCGACATCGACCTCACCGGGGTGTGGCTGTCGATGAAGTACGAGATCCCCGCGATGCTCGATTCAGGCGGCGGATCGATCGTCAACATCTCGTCGGTCGCCGGGATCCAGGCCGGCCCAATCGCGGGCGCGGCCTACGTCGCCGCCAAGCATGGCGTCGTCGGCCTGACCCGTGAGGGCGCGGCCGAATACGCAGCCAACGGGATTCGCGTCAACTGCCTGTGCCCAGCGGTGATCGAGACGCCGCTGGCTGCAGAGTCGTTCGCCGACCCGGAGCTGCGAGCGATCGTCGAGGCCAAACATCCGATCGGGCGGGTCGGCGAGCCGGCCGAGGTCGCGTCGGCGATCGCCTACCTCTGCTCCGACGACGCCTCCTTCATCACCGGCGCGATCCTTCCCATCGATGGGGGGTTCACGCTGTGACCGGTCGGAGCGGGGAGCCGAAGCGGGCGCTAAGTCGACTCACCGAACCCCGGATCGATCTTGTCGCGCCGAACGAGATGAGCGACGAGCAGCGCGAGCTCATAACCGACAAGCAAGCCCAGCTCAGCCTCTTCCAGCTGACGGCCCGCCACCCCGAGGTCCTGCGTCGCCTCAAAGCCGTCGGCTCGTTCGCCAACCGAGAGACCCGCATCGCCGCACGCGATCGCGAACTCATGATCCTGCGGATGAGCTGGCTCTACGACTCAGCGTTCGAGTGGGGCCAGCACTACGCCCAGGCCATCGAGGCCGGGCTCACCGAAGCCGATGCCGAACGTGTCAAAGCGGGGCCTGATGCCGCCGGCTGGTCCGACTGGGACCTCGCCGTTCTCGAAGCGACCGACGGCATCGTCGCCGACTGCATGATCCCCGACGCAGCCTGGTCGGTCTTGCGCACCCGCTACGACGAAGAGACCATGCTCGAGTTCGTGGTCTTCTTCGGTCACTACACGATGGTCGCGATGTTCGCGAACACGTTCGGCCTCGGCGTTGCCCCCGGTCGTCCCAACTTTGATGGAGAGCTTGCGACATGAAGCGCCAGATGCACCTCAACGCATTCTTGCTGTATTGCGCCGCCCCGGTCACTCGGTTGAGCTGGGTCTATCCCGAAGAACGCATCCGTCACCAGTGGTGGGAAATGCCGTACTGGGAAGAGCTCGCCGCCACGTTGGAACGCGGCAGCTTCGATGCGCTGTTCCTGGCCGACAACATCGGCGGCTACGGCAACGACCCCGATTCCATCCGCTACGGCAACCACTTCCCGTTGCTCGACCCAGCCATGCTCGTGCCGCGCCTGGCCGCCAAGACCGAGCAGCTCGGCTTCGTCGTCACGATGTCGACCACCTTCGTTTCGCCCTACCAACTCGCACGCGCCATGCAGACCCTCGACCACGTCACCGAGGGACGCATCGGCTGGAACATCGTCACCTCGGTCAACCCCCACGAAGGCGACAACGTCGGCATTCCGCTGCCGCCCCACGACGAACGCTACGAACGCGCCCACGAGTACATGGATGTCGTCTACGCGTTGTGGGACTCGTTCGAGCCCGACGCACTCGTGATGGACCACGAGAATCGCATGATGGCCGATCCGGCCAAGGTGCACCGGATCGACTTCGAAGGCACCTGGCACTCATCGGCCGGTCCGCTCAGCGTGATGCCGGGTCCACAAGGACGTCCGGTGTTGGCCCAGGCGGGCGCCTCTGACGCGGGCCTCACGTTCGCGTCGAAGCACGCCGAGATGGTGTTCGCTCCCGCCGGCACCGATGAACAACGGCGGGACATGGTCGCCGAGCTCCGTCGCCGCGCTTCGGACCATGGGCGCGATCCTTACGACCTCAAGATCATGTTCACCCACGGACCGATCGTGGCACCGACGACCGACGAGGCCTCGACCATTCAGGCCGAGATCCTGGCTCGCCCGGGCTACGACGCCGACATCGCGGCGATTCGATCCGCAGCCGGTTTCGACATCGGTGCAGTCGGGCCCGACACTCGGCTGTCCGAGATCCTCGATCAAGTCACCGGCATGCGGGGCCCGTTCGAAGCCGCCGTCGCGGCCGACGACCCAACGGTGGCCGACTTCGCCAAGCGTTTCCGCAACCTCGCGGCCGACCGTCGTTTCGTCGGCACCGCAGCCGACGTCGCCGATGAGCTCGAGGCGCTGATGGACTTCACCGACGCCGACGGCTTCCAGTTCTCACCGACGTACTACCCACCCGACTACTTCGCGACGATCGTCGACCACCTCGTGCCCGAGCTCCAACAGCGGGGACGGGTTCGGTCGGGCTACGCCGGCCCGACCCTGCGCGAGAACCTGCTCGCGTAACTACCCCGCCCCGTCGGTGACGGCGGCCATGACCTCGGGACTCGGCACGCTCCAGCCCCGGGCCAGCGTGCCGAACGAGGTGCGCTCGGGTGCCGCTGAACTGCCCTGCGGCGGCCCAGCCTCCGCGAGGAGTTCGGCCTGTTCAGCCCGAATGCGCTCGTCGGTCGCTGTCGGATCGAGGATCGATCGGAGCTCTCGCTCGAGGTCTGCGACCACGTCGACGTTGGCCTCGTCGGACGCCACGTCGATGAGTTCATCGGGATCGTCGAACATGTCGAAGAGCTGGGGCGCCGATGGGTCGAGTTCGTGACGCACATATTTCCACCGCCCACGACGCACGAGATACGACGCACCGGTCGATGACGGTCCGTGGTACTCCGAGAACGCCACCCGGGTTCTGTCGGGGCTGTTTGCCCCCGCGATTTCGACGAGCGATCTCCCGGGAAGCGATTCGTCACCGTCGGTTGGCCCGACACCGACCGAGTCGAGCACCGTCGGGAACACATCGACGAGTGACGCGGCGGTCTCGCAGACCGCCCCGGCATCGACGCCGGGGCCACGAATCACCAGGGGGAGACGAGCCGCGCCGTCATACATCACGCTCTTCATCACAAACCCGTGGCTGCCGAGCATGTCGCCGTGGTCTGTGGTGTAGATGACGAGCGTGTCCTCGCTGTGCGGGGAGGCATCGAGCGCCGCGAGGACCGCGCCGACCTGTTCGTCGACGAATTCGACCATGCCGGTGTAGATCCAACGCAGATGCCGAAGCTCGTCCTCGTCGAGCGGCTGCTCGTCGTAGCCCATCAGCCGCCGGTGTGCATCCAGCTCAGCATGTCGAGGCCACTGCGACTCGTGCCATGCGGGCGGAAGCGGCACGTCGACGCTGTCGTCGAGCGGCGGCCGATCGACGGGAGCGCGGTACGGGTAGTGCGGATACGCGTACGAGACGTGGGCCGCCCAACGCCGATCGGTGGGGGCCGCGTCGGCGATCCATCGACAGGCGGCCTGCGTCGTGTGTCGGTCGTAGGCCGCGTACTCGGCCGGCCCAACGCCCGCATCGCGTGCATGGGCGAGCATGACCGTCGACGGTCGGGCCGAACCACGAGCCCACCCCTGCACAGCAGCGGCGTAGCCGCGCTTGGCCTGCAGCGGCAGGTGCGCGTCGAACCCGCTGTCCGCGTCGGGGTCGAAATGGAGCTTCCCGAAGGTGACGGCCGGCAACCCAGCGCGGCGCAGCCGGTGCCCGAAGCTCTCCGCGAGGGTCGCGTCGTAGGGCGACCCGTTGTCATAGTGACCGATCTGCGAGCCGAACCGGCCGGTTGCGATCGACGCCCGAGCCGGCATGCAGATCGGGCTGTTGGTGTAGGCCGCGCTGAACGTCGTGCCATCTGCCGCAAGACGATCGAGGGTCGGCGTGCGGACGATGGGGTCACCGGCGTAGCCGGTGACGAACGGGTTGTGCTGATCGGACGTGATCAGGAGAACGTTGGGCATCGACTCAGGTGATGCGTTCGCCGGTCACGGCGTGTGGGCCGTCGACCGTCATCCAGGCTCCTTCGAAACGGTCGCCGTCGATGGTGCCCCGGATGCGGAAGGTGAAATTCGTCATCACGGTCTTATGGGTCACCGCTGCCATCACATCGTTGCCGTCGTAGGTCGCGACGACCGGCAGCGGCCCCTCGGGGCTCTGGAAGATGCCGGTGCCGTCAGCCGCGAGGGCGAGCACCGGTTGCTCGACGCCGCGGGTCGTCGGTATCTGCAGTCGCCAACCGCCGACCGCAGCCGGCACTGCCCCACTCGATTCGTCGCTTGCTACTTCGCTCACATCGGACCCCCGTTGGAAACTAACGTTCGATAGTAATGCAGACGCCGAACATCGTCTTCGCCTTCGCCGACGACTGGGGCCGCTACGCGAGCGCCTACCGGGAACACCCGGGTACCAGCGCCTGGAACGAGCTGATCGAGACACCCCACTTCGACTCGATCGCCGCCGAGGGGGCGCTCTTCCTCAACGCGCTCGTTCCCGCCCCGACCTGCACGCCGTGTCGCAGCTCCATCCTGGCCGGCCGCTACTTCTGGCAGACCGGACTTGGGTCGATCCTGATGGGTTCGGAATGGGACGACGAGATTCCGACCTTCCCCCTCGAGCTCGAAGAGCGTGGCGGCTATGAGATCGGCCACACCTACAAGGTCTGGAGCCCGGGTCAGACTCGCAACGCCCCGATGGGTGGCGTGCGCACGTCCTACAACCAGGCGGGTCTCGACTTCAATCAGTTCTCCCACTACGTGACGAACTTCGGAGAGACCTACGGCACCGAGGTCGCCAAGGAACTGCTGTTCACCGAGACTCGGGACAACGTGCGATCGTTCCTGCTGTCTCGCCGCAAGAACCGGCCGTTCTGCTACTGGTGGGGTCCGGCCAACACGCACCGCTCGTGGGAGCGCGGCTCGGGCAAGGCGCTTTGGGACATCGACCCCGACGACCTCGAAGGTCGCATGCCCGCGTTCATGCCCGATGTGCACGACGTACGAGAAGACGTCGCCGACTATCTCGGCGAGGTGCTCGCGTTCGACCACGGCCTCGGTGTGCTCATCGACGAACTCAAGCGGGCCGGCGTCTACGACGACACGATCATCGTCGTCAGCGGCGACCACGGCATCCCCGGCATCCCACGGTCGAAGAACAACTTGTACGACATCGGCTGCGAGGTCGCACTTGCGGTGCGCTGGCCGGGCGTCGTCGAAGAGGGTCGTGTGGTCGAGGACTTCGTGAATCTGATGGACTTCGGCCCGACGCTCTGCGAAGCCGGCGGGATCGAGCCGCCTGCCGAAATGTCGGCCACGAGTCTCATGCCGCTGCTCCAAAGCCCGGCGAGCGGACAGGTCGAAGCCGATCGCGACTTCGTGGTCACCGGACGCGAGCGCCATGTCGCCCAGGCCCGCGCTGGCTACCTGCCGTACCCCCAGCGTTGCCTGCGGGAAAAGGACTTCATCTACATCATCAACTTCGAGCCAGATCGGTGGCCGATGGGCGACCCGATCGACCTCGGGCCTGACACGCCCGACGAGCAGAAGCCGACCTGGGAGCAGCTGGCGAAGAACCCGTTGCGCACCTTGATGGACTGGGACGCCGGCCCGACCAAAGCGTGGATGGTGACCAAGCGTGAGGA
>CALLIQ010000761.1 GCA_938008925.1 uncultured Acidimicrobiales bacterium | reverse complement strand
CCGGCACCGATCGCTCCGATGGCGATGCCGACCACGGGAAACCACGGCACCGAGGCCGTCAGTCCCGCCTGATCGTCGGGGTGGCGGCCGCCGGGCAGGCGGGTCAGGAAGGCGAGCGCGGTGCGAAAACCCATCAGCCGGCGTGGCCGGATCGCATCGGTACGACGACGCGGGTGCCGTCCGGCGCCTCGAGCACGGTGATCTCGGCACCGAAGACAGGGCCGAGAGTGTCGGGCGTGAGAACCTCAGCCGGAGCGCCGGCGGCCTCGACCCGACCGTTGCCCATCACCACGATCTCATCGGCGATCCGGCCGGCTGCGGTGAGATCGTGCATGGCGGCGATGACGGTCAGCATCCGTTCGCACCGCACCTCGTTGACGAGTTCGAGCACGGCGAGCTGGTGGCCGAGGTCGAGGGCGCTGGTCGGTTCGTCGAGGAGCAGCACCGAGCTCTCCTGGGCGAGCGCTCGGGCCAGCGCGACCCGCTGGGCTTCGCCGCCGGACAATTCGTCGACCGGGCGATTGGCGAAATCGACGAGATCGAGTCGATCGATGGCCTCGCCGACCATCGCGCGGTCGTGGTCGTTCTCCGACGCCAACCACCCGAGATGCGCGGTGCGGCCGAGCAGGACGTACTCGCCAACGGTCATCCCCGGCGGCATCACCGGGTTCTGCGGCAAGAGAGCGACCGTCGAGGCCCGTGCATCGGAAGGGATGGCGGTTCCGTCGAATGCGATCGAGCCGCTGTGATCGACGAGGCCGGCGATCGACCGGAGCAACGTCGACTTGCCGGCACCGTTCGGGCCGATGAGGCCGAGCCAGTGTCCGGTCTCGACCGAGACCGACACGTCGTCGACCGCGAGGCGATCGCGATACGAGATCGAGACGCCATCGACCGAAACCCGTGTCACCGGCTCGCGTTCCAGAGGGCGAGCGCGAAGAAGGGGGCGCCAAAGAACGCGGTGACCACGCCGATCGGCAACTCGGCGGGTGCGTCGATGGTTCGGGCGGCGATGTCGACCAGCACGATGAACGTCGCGCCGCAGATGCCGGACAACGGAATGAGGATCCGGTAGCTCGTGCCGAAGAGCAGGCGAACGGCGTGGGGCACGATGATTCCGACGAAACTGATGAGTCCGCTGACCGACACGGCGGCTGCGGTCATGAGCGTCGCGGTGACCACGACGACGAGCCGAACCCGCTTGGGGTCGAGGCCGAGCGAACTCGCTTCGTCTTCGCCGACGCGGAGCACGTCGAGATGCCGGCGATGCATGAACAGGATCGCCCCGCAGATGACGACGTAGGGGAGGAGGAGCCCGACCTCTGACCAGCCAGACGTCGAGATGCGGCCGAAGATCCACGCGTAGACCGCCCGCAGCGTGTCGGCGTTTCGCTGTTGCAGATAGGTCTGGATCGCGGTGAGGAACGCGGCCGTCGCGACGCCGGCGAGGAGCAGGCCGGTGGTCGACCGTCCCGTGAGGCGGCCGAGCGACATGGAGATCGACACGCCGGTGAGCGCACCGACGAACGCCCCGGCCGGGATCGAGTTGACGGGCCCCCAGCCGACGTCGAGGCCGAAGGCGATCACGATGGTGGCGCCGAGACCGGCGCCGGCTGCCGCCCCGAGCAGCCACGGGCTGGCCAGAGGGTTGCGGAAGACGCCTTGATAGGCGGCGCCGCTCATCGCCAACGAGGATCCGACGAGCGCTCCGAGCGCAACTCGGGGAAGGCGCCATGAGGTCAGGATCGTCTGTTGCCGGGCGTCGAGGCCCGACTCGATCGAGATCAGTGGGAGGCGGTCGACGAGATCCTTGACGACCTCGAAGGCGCCCAGCTCAGCGGGCCCGATGATCGAGCCGAGCAGCGCTGCGACGAGCAGCGCTCCGAGCGAGACTCCGAGCGACCACGGCGAGAGTTGGTAGGCCCGCCGAATGGCGCGATCGGCAGCCTCGGCCCGGTCGGAACTCGGGATCGGTGCGGTCGCCGAGGCCGCGACGGGGGGATCGGTGACCCCACCCGTCAGCGGCCCGGCAGCGGTCACGAGCTTGCAGGCACCTTGGTGAGCTCAGCAGCGACGGTTTCGAGGAACTCGACGATGCGCGGTCCCCAGCGGGACGCGACGTCGGCGTTGACCTGCACGACGTTGCCGTTGGCGACGGCCGTGATGGCATCCCAACCCGGTCGGGCGGCGATGTCGTCGGCCGAGTAGCCGACCTGGTCGGTGAAGATGATCACTTCGGGATCGGCTTCGAGCAGGTACTCGGGCGACAGCTGGGGGAATCCGAAGCCATCGGTGTCGGCTTCGTCGGCGATGTTCTCCACGCCGAGGAGCGCGTAGAGGGCGCCGATGAAGCTGTTGGAGCTGGCGCTGTAGAACGTGTCGTCGAGCTCGTGGTACACGCGAACGGGCGTGTCGCTCAGCTCGACGGACGACACGACCTCGTCGATGCCGGTTCGAATCTCAGCGTTGACCGCGGCGGCCTCGTCGATGTGGCCGGTGGCGATGCCGAACTCGGCGATCTGTCGATAGACGTCGTCGATCGAGAAGGCGCTGCCGAACACGAGGGTCGGCACGCCGATGTCGGCGAGGCCGGATGCGATCTCACCGGTGTCGAACGACAGCACGACCAAGTCGGGGTCCTCGGCGGCGATGGCCTCGAGGCTCGGCTCGAAACCGGACAGCTCGGTGGTCGGCGCCTCGGCCGGGTAGTTCGAGAAGCTGTCGGCGGCCACGACCTGGTCGCCCGCGCCGATGGCGAAGAGCATCTCGGTCGCGGTGGGTGACAACGACACGATCCGGCTCGGGGCCGCTTCGATCGTGGTCTCGCCACCGTCGTGGGCGATGGTCACCGGGAAGCCCTCTGCCATGGCGTCGTCCTCCATGGCTTCGTCTTCCATCGCTTCGTCATCCGAAGCATCGTCTTCCATGGCCTCCTCGTCGGAGTCCTCCATGGCGTCATCGTCACCGGCCGCGTCGTCTGCGGCATCGGTGGTGTCGGTTGCCGCGCTGTCGGCGCCAGCGTCGTCGGCTGCGTCATCGGCAGCATCGCTGCCGCACGCCGCAGCCACGAGGGCAAAGGCAAACAGCATGGCGAGAAGGGTCTTGGTCATCTTGGTCGGTCTCATCACTTCCTCCGTTCCAGCGGAGGTTGCAATCGAGGCCTTGGCCACCGACCGGTCCTTCCTCCGAGGACACATGTTCGATTCCAGACGAGGCAGGCGACCTGGCTGACCGACCGAGGTCGGCATCACAGTTGCGGGACAGCGCCGGGTTCGCACCGGACTTCGCTGCTTCGTCTGCACCCCAGCTTGTGCGGGAGCAAGGTGACGCTATCGCCGTCGGACCGATCGCGCATAGAACGAGGGCGCAGAGAACGAGCGCGGTTCTGTCACGGCGCCGATCGCAATGCCGCCACGATCATCGAGACGAGCGCCTCGAACTCCTCGGCGTCTGGTTCGGCATTCTCGACCAGCCGTTTCGTGAAGAACGGTCCTTGGATCATGTGGAGCGCCGTCTCGTGGTTTAGGTCGGCGGAGATCTCGCCTCGCTCCTTCGCTCGATTCAGGGCGATGGTGGTCGGGCCGTCGGGCTGGACCCGAGCGTCGTTGAACTGCTTCGACAGGTGCGGCTCGTTCTGCGCACGTTGGGCCATCCAGAGGTAGAGCTCACGGGTGGTTTGGCGGGCCGTGGCTTTGAGATAGCGCTGCAGGATGATGCTCAGATCGCCGGCCAAGGTCCCGGTGTCGACGGCGGGCGGGTCGGTGACTCGGGTCGCGACCATGTCGAAGATCAGGTCATCGACCCCGTCATACCGGCGATAGATCGTCGACTTCGCAACGCCCGATCGTCGCGAGATCTCTTCGACCGAGCAGGCGTCGACGCCCTCGGTGAAGACGATCTCGGCGGTCGCGGCTCGCATCTTCTCGGTCGCTTCCGAACTCTGTGGACGGCCCATCGGGCGAGAACCTATCAGGGAGGTTGTAACGAAACGCAACGTATCGTATTGTTTGATTCATGACGTCGACCATGACACTCCAAACAGGATCGAGCGAAGCCGTGAAACCCTCACAGAGACCGCATTCGGGGCCAGCGAACGGACACGAACCCTTCCCGGCTCGAGCGGCGCAGCTCACCGGCTTCGCCTATCTCATGACTGCCGTCACCGGTGTCCTCTCGTACTTCGTCGTACGGCCGCAGTTGGTCGTCGCCGACGATGGGCCCGAGACGCTGCTTCGCCTCGTCGACAACGAAAACCTCGCGCGCATCGGTCTGGTGATCGACCTCGGCCTCATCACCTCCGGCATCGTGGCCGCGCTGTTGTTCTTCGCCATGTTTCGATCGGTCGACTCGAGGCTCGGCCTTTCACTCGTCGCGTTCGCCACCGTTGGCGCCGCACTGATATCGGTCGCCACGATCTTCGCTGCCGGTGCACTCCAGGTCGCTGTCGCAGGACCGGGGTTCGGCGGCGACTCCGCAGACATCGTGCTGCTGTTGACCCGGCTCTACGACGTGACGTGGTCGATCGGTGCGCTGTTCTTCGGGCTGTGGCTCATCCCGATGGGGTTGTTGGCGCTGCGGTCCGGGTGGATGCCCCGGGCGTTGGGGTGGACGCTGGTCATCGGAGGCGTTGGCTACATGGTGAGCGCTGCGGTGGATCAGCTGCAGCCCGAGTCCGAGACGCTCGTCGAGTTGCTGACGATGCCGGCGTCGATCGGCGAGTTCTGGATGATGCTCTACCTGGTGTTCCGGGGAACGTTTCCGAAGTCGGTCGCCGACTAGGCGGAGTGACCTGGCCGATCGTCGAACACCCAGCCTTGTTCGGCGACCCGGCGCTCGATGATTCGGCGGGTCGCGGCGGGGAGCAGCGTGCCGTCCCCGGCGATTGGAGCGACCTCGACGTCGACCTGTCGGGCCGCGGCGAGCAGCCAGTGGTCGTACTCGTCGAGCACGGACCGGAGTTCGTTGTCGCCGTTGCGGAGGAGCTCGGGCGATGACGACAGCACCTGCGCCGTTCGACGAAGATCGCGAAGCTTCGTGGCGACCAGCTCGATCGCAGGACCCGCTGGTGGTTGTTCGGTCGGGTGTTCGTCGAAGGGTTGATTGTCGGGCAGATCCACGATCGCAACGTACGCCCGGCATGATGGCGGGCGCATGTCGAAGCCATCGAACGCCACGAAACAGGGCTCGCGGCCCGTCCGCCACGAAGCGGCGGCCATCTGCACGCCGGGCCTCGAACCGA
>CALLIQ010000760.1 GCA_938008925.1 uncultured Acidimicrobiales bacterium | reverse complement strand
GATCGTCGTACCGGGTGACCTCGAAGCCGAGGCGCTCGTAGAACTCGATGGCCTCACCCATCGCGGCGACGGGCAGGATCGGGTTGGTCGTCGGGCGACGCTTGACCGTTGGCAGGAGGCCCGTGTTGCGGGGCGAACGGTGACGCATGGTGGCGACCCTAGATGGTGTGATTGCGATGCGCTGCGGTCAGAGGCGACGGAGCCTGACCTTCGACACGCTGTGATCGGGAGCCTTCTCCAAGACGAGGTCCGCTCGTGATCGGGTCGGGCGGATGTTGTCGATGAGGTTTCGCTCGTTGATCGATGTCCAGATGCCGGTCGCGGTTTCGACCGCTTCGTCGTCGGTGAGCGACGAGTAGCGGTGAAAGTACGACTCAGGGTTGCGGAACGCGGTCTCTCGCAGCGTGAAAAAGCGCTCGACGTACCAGTCGCGCACCGAAGAGACGGCCGCATCGACGTAGATCGAGAAATCGAAGAAGTCCGAGACGAACAGCGGCGTTTCGTCGTCGACCGAACCGGTCTGCAAGACGTTGAGGCCCTCGACGATCACGATGTCGGGCTGTCGGACGACGATGGTTTCGTCGGTCACGTCGTAGGTGAGATGGGAGTACACCGGAGCCTCGACCTCGGGCTTGCCCGACTTGATGTCGCGGATGAACGACAGCAGCTTGCGACGGTCGTAGCTCTCGGGGAACCCCTTGCGATGCATGATGTTGCGCTCGTTGAGCACGGCGTTCGGATGCAAGAACCCGTCGGTGGTGACGAGGTCGACCTGCGGATGGTTCGGCCATCGGTCCAGGAGCGCCTGCAGCACACGGGCGGTCGTCGACTTGCCAACTGCGACCGAACCGGCGATCCCGATGATGAACGGAACCTTCCCCGGCAGCTTGCCGAGAAAGGTGTCGCTCGCCCGGTAGAGCTCCTGGCTGGCGGCGACGTGCAGGTTCAGGAGGCGAGACAGCGGCAGGTAGATCGCCGCGACGTCGTCGAGGCTGAGTTCGACGTTGATGCCCCGGAGTCGGTCGAGGTCAGCCTCGCTCAGGGTGAGCGGGGTGGCGGCTCTGAGCTTGGCCCACTGCGCAGCGTCGAAGGTGAGGAACGGGGAGATGTCGCTCTCGACCCAGTCATCGAGTTGGGGCTCGCCGGGGATCTCTTCGTTTGTGGCCTGGTCGGTTGTGGCCTGGTCGTCTGTGGCCTGTTCGTCTGTGGCGCGATCGTCGCTCACGGATCGCCCGTTTCTGCGTCGGCTCGGTCCTCGCTGAGCAGCACACCGGCCGTGGTCAGCGCATCGACCTCTGACTCGGTCGAGCCGATCCACTCGGCCAGGGCGACACGGTTGTGCTCGCCCCGGAACGAGGCACCGCTGCGCACACCGGCTTCGGCGTCGCTGAATCGGTACGGCGATTGCACGACTCGGCGGGTCCCGCCCGCTCGATCATCGACATCGGTGCTGAGTTCGCGCTCGACGGCGATGTCGGTGGCGAAGACATCCTCGGGCTCGCGCACATCGGCCCATGCCATGTTCGCGTCGTCGAGTTCGGCTGTGAGTGCATCGCGATCATCGAAGGACGCAAACCAATCGGCGATGACGCGGGTTCTGGCCTCGATCTTGTCATCGAGCGAGGCATCGGGGCCCAGCCCGTCTTCGACCTTGCCCGCTCGGTTCAGCTGCCACCACTGGGAGCGAAGCTCACCCGTCACGAGAATTGCCCCGTAGCCGGTGGGACGCACCTGGCCTCCGAGCCGTGCGGTCTCGCTGGCATCGAGGGCGTGATGGCTGTAGTCGTCGGTGACGGTCATCGAATTCAACATGGCCATGTCGATGTGCTGGCCGGTGCCTGTTCGCTCGCGCATCCACAGCGCCGAGAGCAGTCCGACGAGGCCGTGCAACGAGGCGTTCGTGTCGGCGATCGAGAGCATGGGATCACTCGGCAGGTTCTGGTCGAAGCGGGCTTGGCGGCCGAGCAGACCGGACTCCGCGTGGATGATCGGTGCGTACGCCGCCCGGTCGCTCCACGAGGACTCCTGACCGAAGCCGGAGATCGACAGCATGATCACCGAGGGGTTGACCGTCTTGAAAGCGTCGTAGCTGAGTCCGAACCGAGCCATGACGCCGGGCCGGAAGTTCTCGACCACGATGTCGGCCTTCGCCCCGAGCTCGAGCAGGAGCTCGCGTGCGCCTTCGGCCTTGAGATCGACGGAGATGTTCCGTTTGCCTGCATTCTGCTGGACGAAGAAGCCGGACAAACCAGCGATCCGAGTCCCCCACGAGCGGGTCACGTCACCCTCGGGTGGCTCGACCTTGAGCACGTCGGCGCCGAGGTCGGAGAGCATTCGGGTCGCGAAGGGCCCGGCGACCACGCGGGAGAAGTCGAGCACGCGGAGACCGTCGAGAGGATGAGTCACGTGCGGCATCGTCGCGTAGCTGATCGCGCAAAGCGAATGGGCTGGCCGGTGTCGTCGAGCGCCAGCGTGTCGCCGGTCGGCTCAGCCCGGAGAGATGTCGAGCGGCGGGTCGGGAAGGTCGCCGGAGAAGAGGGCCGGGAGCAGCTCGGGAAGGCGAGGTGGCAAGAACCCCTCTTCGGTGGCGAGGACCTCGTCGAGCGTCCACCAGCGCGCTTCTTTGAAGGCGAGCGCTTCGAGGTACTCGAGACCCTGGGGTCGATGGATCTCGGTGTCGTCAGTCCAGGCGACGTGGACGACCTCGTCCTGCTCGAAGTCGTAGCCCCCGAAGCTGAACTCGACGTATTGGGTCCACACGACGGGACCGACTTCGGCCGAGGTCTGGCCCGCCTCTTCTCGCAGCTCGCGGGCCGCGCACGCAGCGGACGACTCTCCGGGATCGATGCCGCCACCCGGGATTTCCCACCACGGAGGCTTCGAGGCATCGGCCGGATCGATGGCCTTGATCAAGAACACCTTCGCCGGCGCTCCGTCGGCTCCTCGGCTGAGCAGCACGACACGGGAAGCTTGGCGACGAAGGACGTAGTTCATGGAAGGGTCCTAGCCGACGGTGGTGTCGCGACCCAATATCGCGATGACCTGGGCGTCCTCGATGGGGACGCCGGGATCGGCAGGCATTGGCGCGATGGCGGTCTCTGCGACACCCAGCAGTCTCGCCACCTGGGCGGCGTCCGCCTCGAAGGTCTCGGCATAGTAGATGATGCTGTCTTCGCGAGGCGGCGCGTTCTTCGGAGCGAGCGTGACGTAGCCGGCCTGATCGAGCAGCGAGGTGCC
>CALLIQ010000759.1 GCA_938008925.1 uncultured Acidimicrobiales bacterium | reverse complement strand
GCCATCCTCGCCGCTCGACGGATCCTCAGCGTGCGCGACCTCGCCGCCGACACGGCCGCCGCATCCGCCACCGCCGCCGGTCGCACGACGTGGCAGGAGCATCCCCCGTCCGTGTGGCTCTCGGTGACGCTCCTGTCGCTGCTCTCGATCATCACCTACGAGGCGACGGTCTCGTTGGCGCCGCTCATCACCCTCGCCTTGGCTGCAACCTCGCCAACCCGGAAAGGACGGCTCTTCCTGCCGTTCGGCGTGTTCGCACTCTTCGGAATCGTCGCCCTCGTTCTCAAGGCCCGTTCACCCCGAGCCGAGGCGTCGACGCTCTTTGCTCGTCCGCTCGACGCCATCCCAAAGCACGTGGGAGCGATCGCCCCGCGAGCGTTCGCCTTGCTCGGTGCTGCGTTCGTGGTCGGCTGCTTGGCCTGGGCGGCAACCGATCTCGTTCGGCGACGGCATCAGGCATCGCCCGAGGCGCGATTCGTCGCCATCGGAACCATCGTCGCCCTCGCCGGACTCGCGCCGTTCGCCGCTGCAGGATTCAACATCCAGTCCCACGGCGTGCTCGACCGGGCGCACTACTTCCCCACCCTCGGCACGGCTCTGCTGATCGGCGCCGCGCTCCACGCTCTCCGACGATCGTCGTCATCGACGATGGTGCGCTCATGCTTCGTCGCCGCCATCGCGCTCTCGGTCGTCGGGCAAATCGAAGATCTCGGGAGCTACACGCGATCGTCGGCCGACCAGCGTGAGGCCGCGGCGGCTCTGTCATCGCTCAGCTCCAACGACCAGATCGACGGCGTCCGAATCGCGAACCCTCCCATCGGCGGCGGTGTGGGATGGGGCTTCTACAGCCCTCAGTTGCGCGATCTGTATCGCCTCGTCCACGACGACCCGCTCGACCCGACCTGGCTGGCGTTCGGGTCACGCTCGACGACGGATGATCCGCCGGTGAACCTCGCCTACTTCGAGATCGAGAACGGCACGCTCGTCGACGCAGATACCGACGGCGACTGACCGACGCCCACCACCCGAATCACACGAGCACAAAGCGGTTCGTCGACTTCGTGATTCCGCCATTGCGTTCGACGAGGAGACAATCCGCTCCGCATCGGTCGACGAGTTCGAGCGTTTCGGCCGGCTCCAGAATCGTGGCGACCGTCGCCAGGACATCCGCAGCAACGCCGCTGGGCGCGATGACCGTGGCACTCGCGATGTGATCGACCGGGCTGCCGGTCCGAGGGTCGAGAACCTTGGAGTGGCGGACGCCATCGATCGTCCAGAACCGGCGGGCTCCACCGCTGGTGGCGAGCGATTCGTTCGCGATCTCGACCGCGGCGAGTGGTGCCACGTTGTCGTATGGGCGTGCCGGGTTCTCGATGCCGACGGTGAGCGATGCGCTCCCTCGGTGAACGATGTCGCCGCCGAGGCTCAACCATGCGTCGACGGTGCCACCGGACCCGCTGCGGTCGAGCGCTTCGAGGATGGACGTCAACGCCCGCTCCGCCACCCACCCCTTCGCCAGGGCCTGCAGGTCAGTCGTGGAGAACGGTTCCGAGAACACTGTGGAGGGCACTGACGAGAAGGCTGACGAGGATTCGAGGCTGCGCACCGCCTCGGCGATCGAGTCGGCCGAAGGGGCGATGCCGTCTCGTTCGGCTTCGCTCCACAGCGTCGTGAGCTGCTCGATCCTCGGATTGAACGCGCCGGCGGTCTGCAGCGCCCATTCGTCGGCCAAGTCGAGCACCTCGCGGAGCTCGGGCGACGCTGCCTGACCGGTTCGGCGAAAGACCGAGAGGTCACTGCCGTCGTCGAATGCGGTGAGGATCGCCTCCAGTCGGGCGACCTCGGCGAGCACGTCGTCCTCGATCGACCGGTCGTCGACACCTGCAGTGGCGACGACGCTGACCTCTGCCCGTGTCCCCAGAAGCGGTTCGACGATCTGCACCATGTCAGGCGAGGTCGACCCACAACTGGTCGGGGCCACGGAACGACGTGTTCGGCGAGTACGAGGGCGCCGCGACGTCGGCGAGGCGAGCGGACGGGAAGCGCTCGAGAAAGCGGCTCAAGAGCGTCTGCAGTTCGAGTCTGGCCAATGGCGCACCCATGCAGAGATGGATGCCGTGACCGAGCGCGAGGTGATCCCGGGGAACGTCGCGGTCGAGACGGAACGTGTCGGCATCGTCGAAGTGATCGGCGTCGTGGTTCGCTGAGCCGATCACGAGCAGGAGGTCGGCTTCTGCTGGCACCTCGACGCCACCAATCGTGGTGGCGACGTTCGTCTGGCGACGCCACGAGATCACCGACGGGGCGATCCGCATCAACTCCTCGACGGCGTTCGGCACGAGGCTCGGGTCGGCGACCAACGCATCGCGAACCGAAGGGTCGCCGAGCACCTGCTGGAACATGTTGGCGCCCTGGTTCGACGTGGTCTCGTGTCCGGCGATCAACAGGTTGAAGACCTGGATGGCGATCTCGTTCAGCGTGGCGATCGAGTCGTCACCGTCTCGCGCCCGGATGAGATCGCTCGTGTAGTTGTCACCGGGATCGGCGACGAGCGGGTCGATCTCGTCGATCAGCTGCTGTGGGATCTACCGCTGCTGGTGATCCTCGAGTTGCTCGGTGTCCCGAGGGATGAAACCGACCTGGTGAAGCAGTGGGCCGAGAGCCGGTTGATGCTGACGTGGGGGCATCCGTTGAAGGAGGAGCAGATTCGGCTCACGAGCCACCTCGTGAGCTACTTCAACTACTCGACCGACTTCGTGAATCGCCTCGTCGTCGATCCCGGTGACAACTACACGAGCGATCTCATCCGGGCGCGAGACGGTGACGACTCGATCGCCACGCTGAACGAG
>CALLIQ010000758.1 GCA_938008925.1 uncultured Acidimicrobiales bacterium | reverse complement strand
GCTCCTCATCAGCCAGCCCGACCTGCTGTTGCTCGATGAGCCGACCAACCACCTCGACGCGGAGTCGGTCGCATGGCTCGAACGCCACCTCCACGACTACCCCGGCACCGTCGTCGCCATCACCCACGATCGCTACTTCCTCGACAACGTGGCGAAGTGGATTCTCGAACTCGACCGAGGCAGGGGCATCCCGTTCGAAGGCAACTACTCGAGCTGGCTCGAGCAGAAGCAGGCCCGGTTCGACAGCGAGCAGAAGGCACAAGACGCCAAGCGCCGCACCCTCGAGCGCGAGCTCGAGTGGGTCCGGATGGGCACCAAGGCCCGCCAGGCCAAGGGCAAGGCTCGACTCACCGCCTACGAAACGCTGCAAGCCGAAGCCGAGGCCTACAACCCCGCCGACGAGAAGGTGCAGATCCACATCCCGCCGGGCAAGCGGCTCGGTGACCAGGTCATCGAAGTCGAGAATCTCTCGAAGGGTTTCGACGACAAGCTCCTCATCGACGACCTGTCCTTCTCGTTGCCAAAGGCCGGCATCGTCGGTGTGATCGGCGGCAACGGTGCGGGTAAGACGACGCTGTTCAACATGCTCACCACCGCGGCATCTGGCAACGACGGCGAGAAGCCCGACGCCGGAACGATCACGGTCGGAACGACCGTCGACCTCGCCTACGTCGACCAGTCTCGCGACACCCTCGATCCGGATCGCACCGTCTATGAGGAGATCACCGAAGGCCACGACGTGCTCGACGTCGGCGGCAAGGAAGTGAACGGCCGGGCCTACGTCGCCTCCTTCAACTTCAAGGGGTCCGACCAGCAGAAGAAGGTCGGTGTGCTCTCCGGCGGTGAGCGCAACCGTGTCCACCTGGCCAAGGTGCTCAAGAAGGGCGGCAACGTGCTGTTCCTCGATGAGCCGACCAACGACCTCGACGTCGACACGCTGCGCGCCCTCGAGGATGCGCTCGAGCGTTACCCCGGTTGCGCCGTCGTGATCTCCCACGATCGCTGGTTCCTCGACCGCATCGCGACCCACATCTTGTCCTTCGAGGGCAACTCGCAGGTGCGTTGGTTCGAGGGCAACTTCTCAGAGTACGAGGAGTTCCGCCTCGCCGAGCTCGGTGAGGATGCAGGCCCCAGCCGGGTCACCTACAAGCCACTGGCTCGCTAGACCGCATCCACGCTGACGCCCCGCAGATGGGGTGGGTCGATCGTCGACAACTCAAGGCCGCCTGATCGAGCCCCGATGTTTTGGACATGGCTTCACAGGCGGCAACCAAAGAGAAGCGCGAGAGCCGGGCAGTCGTCCGTCTCATCGAGGCCGGTTCGGCGGTCGAGTGCACGACGTGCGAGGCACTCCTGAAGTTCCGGGCTCGCCAGCGCGATCAGCAAGTGATCTGCAACGTCTACGAGGACGGTGTCTGGCAGCGCGTCGAGCACTACCACCCGGAGTGCTACGACGTCGCCGGCCTCCCTCACGGCGCAACCGGTGACTGAACGCACCACCCCCAACACGACAGCTCGTAGGGTGACTCGATGAGCGTGACCCCCTCCGATCACACCTTTGCGGCCGAGCTCGCCACTGCGACGGGCCATGCCTTGCTCGAGGTGCGCAGCCGGCTCGTCAGTGGTGGCATCACCCATTTCGAGCTGAAGGATGCGGGCGACGCGGCGGCGCAGCAGGTCATCGCAGCAGCCCTCGCGGCCGAGCGACCCGACGACGCCGTGCTCTCCGAAGAAGCGGTCGACGAGCGGTTGCGCCTGGATGCCGAGCGCACGTGGATCATCGATCCGCTCGACGGCACCCGCGAATTCGCCGAACCGCCGCGCACCGACTGGGCCGTGCACATCGCGCTCGTCGTCAACGGCGACCCCGTGGCCGGCGCCGTTGCGCTGCCGGCTCAGAATCTCACCCTCAGCACCGCCGAGGCTCCGGTCCTCCCGGACGCAGTCGACGGCCCGCCCCGGGTGATCGTGAGCCGAACCCGTCGTCCCCCGGCAGCACAGATGCTGGCCGACAAGCTCGGCGCGCAATACCTCGAGATGGGCTCGGCCGGAGCGAAGGCCATGGCCGTCGTGCGAGGCGAAGCCGACATCTACGCCCACTCGGGCGGTCAGTACGAGTGGGACAACTGTGCCCCTGCCGCCGTCTGCCTGGCGGCAGGACTCCACTGCTCGAGGCTCGACGGCTCACCGCTCGTCTACAACAACCCCGACCCCTACCTGCCGGATCTGTTGATCTGCCGCAAGGAATGGGCGGACCGTTGTCTGGAGATCCTCAATGGGTGAACGCTCAGATCCAGCCGTCTGGGAGACCATCGGCCGGATCGGCGTCATCACCCTCAACCGACCGCACCGCGGCAACGCCTGGACGGGTGGCCTCGATGCCGCATACCGCCGCTGCCTGGCCGAGGCTGACGCCGACGATGCCGTGCGCGTCATCGTCGTCGCCGGTGCCGGCGAGCGCTTCTGCGTCGGCGGTGACAGCCAGGCGCTTTCCGGCCACGTCGAGCGAGGCGACTACGACAACGGGTTGAAGGGCGACGAGGCGACGCCCGGCTACGGCCTCGACACCCGATTCGACCATCCGTTCGCATCGCACTTCGGCTTGTCGAAACCGATCATCGCGGCGGTCCACGGCGCGGCCGCAGGCATCGGCTTCGCACTGGCTGCGTTCTGCGACCTTCGCTTCGCCAGCCCCGGCACGAAGTTCACGACCGCTCACGGCAAGCTCGGCCTCGCACCGGAGTACGGCCTGTCATGGATCCTTCCTCGGATCATGGGGCTGGGTCGCGGGATGGACGTCGTCCTCACCTCGAGAGTCGTGCTCGCAGAGGAGGCCCTCCAGCTCGGGCTGGTCAACCAACTCCACCCGGCCGACGAGTTGCTCGCGGCATCGATCGAGTGGGCCGAGCAACTCGCATCGTCGGTCTCGCCCCAGGCGCTGCGAGCCTCGCGTCAGCAGGTGTATCTCGATCAGCACCGCGACGTCGGTGCGTCGGTCGTTCAGTCGATCGAACTGCTCCACGAGTTCATGGGTTCAGAGGAGTACCGAGAGGGCGTGAGCGCGCTCGTCGAGAAGCGGCCCCCGAACTTCTGACGAACCTTTCTCGCCACTGAAAGCGACCAGATCTCACTTTTGGTGAGATTTTCGTAAACATTTCGTCATATTTGCCGATCTCTCATGCATGAGATCTCGGCACATCGCGATCGTTCCGGCTGCAGTCCTGCTGGCGGGGGTCGTGTTGCTCTCGCTCCTCGTGCTCGTCAGTAATGGGGGCGATGAGTCAGCCACACCGGCTGACTCCAGCCCGGCGGCCAACGCGAGCCCAGCCAGCTCCGCCCGAGAGAGTCTCGCTGCCCAAGCCGACGTGCCGGCGACCACCTGGTCAAACCCGTCCGACGACGATGTCGTCTCGGCATGGCCGGGAGCCGACGGTGTGAATGGCGCGCAGAGCGACGTCGGCAAGGAAGCGTCGGGGACCACCCCGGACCGCCCGAGCATCCCGCAGGTCGACGCGACCTCGGACACACCCACCTCGGGGACACCGACATCGGGCACGCCCTCGACGAACCAGGCGGACGCACAAGTGCCTGGATCGACACCGGCGACCAACCCGCCGGCCACCACTCCGCCTGCGACGAACCCACCGGCCACCACTCCCCCGGGGACCAACCCGCCAGCCACCAATCCCCCGGCGACCAACCCGCCAACAACCAACCCTCCGGCAACACAGCCAGCACCCGCTGGCATTGCGTTCGCCGGCGTCAACGTCGCCGATCACACGAACGCGAACGCCCTGATCAGTTTCGACGGCCAGGACGGCTCGTTCCGAACGGCGTGCACGGTCAGCCACTTCAACTTCGACGACGCCATCGTCTTCCCCGGCGTCGACGCAGCCACGCACCTGCACATGTACTTCGGCAACACCCTTGCCGACTACCGCTCGACCGGCGACAGCCTCGCCGCCGAGGGGGACGCGACCTGCCAGGGCGGCCCGCTCAACCGAAGCGCGTACTGGGTGCCCGCCGTGATCGATCAGAACGACAACGTCCGGCCCGCTCAGTACATGCTCGCCTACTACAAGCGAGCTGGCGACGAAGACGTCGTCCCGTTCCCCAATGGTCTGAAGATCGTGGTGGGCAACGCCATGGCGCACGACCCGCAGCCCGGCCGCGAGCAGCCTGTCGGCGCGGGCATTGACTACAACTGGCACTGCGGCTCGCCGATCAGCAGCGGCGCACACAGCCACGGACGACTCATCCCGAACTGCTCCGCCGGCGAGTTCCTCACCCTCACGCTGATCTTCCCCCGCTGCGGCGACGGCCGGCTCGACTCCGCCGACCACAAGAGCCACATGGCGTACCCCGCCTACTACGGCGGCCCGTGCCCCGCGAGCCATCCGATTCGCCACCCGCAGCTCACCTACAACATCCACTGGAACAACAACGACACGAACACGGGCGGCTGGTATCTCTCGAGCGACGACCACCGAGCTCACGGCGATGGATTGCTCCCGGGTGGAACGACCACCCACGCCGACTGGATCGGGGCATGGCACCCCGAGGTCCTCGACATCATGACCACCGGATGCTTCAACGCCGATCACGACTGCAAG
>CALLIQ010000757.1 GCA_938008925.1 uncultured Acidimicrobiales bacterium | reverse complement strand
CCACCCATGCGAGCACGATCCCAGCGAGGACGCCGACGACCTCGAGGATGAAGGTCGAGCGCTTTGGCACGAACAACGTTCGCGCCGCCTTGTCCACCACCGATTCGTTCATCGTTCGCGACTCGTCGGCCAAGGACATCTCGCCAACCTAGTTTCCCGACCGCTCCGAGGGATCCGCCGCAAGGCGGAGCCGAGGGTCAACCGAGAGAGGGAAGCACGTTCACACCGCCGCCCGATCCGGCCACGCTCCACGTGAGCAACACTGACCCAATGCTCTCGATCACCAACCTCGTGAAGCGCTACGGCGACATCACGGCTGTCAGCGACGTGTCGTTCACCGTTCCCCGCGGCCGCATCATCGGTTTCGTCGGCCCAAACGGGGCGGGCAAGTCGACCACGATGCGCTCGATCTTCGGCCTGGTCGAACCCGATGAGGGCGAGATCACCTGGGATGGGGAGGCCGTGACCACCGCCCATCTCGACCGGTTCGGCTACATGCCCGAGCAACGCGGCCTCTATCCGAAGATGAAGATCCGCGACCAGATCGCCTTCTTCGCCGAACTCAAGCAGACCGACCGCAAGACAGCGCTCTCCCGCGCGGCGACGCTGCTCGAATCGCTCGACCTCGGCGACCGCCTCGACGATCCGCTCGAGAAGCTCAGCCACGGCAACCAGCAGCGGGTCCAGCTCGCCGCATCGCTCGTCAACGATCCGGAGCTGCTCGTGCTCGACGAACCCTTCAACGGGCTCGACCCCGTCGCCGTGAGCACCTTGCAAGACGCTCTCGTCGACCGGGTCCGGGAGGGAGCCGGCGCGCTGTTCAGCTCGCACCAGCTCGACCTCGTCGAACGCATCTGTGACGAGCTCGTCATCATCGTCAACGGCGAGATCAAGGCAGCCGGCAGCGTCGCTGACGTGCGGGGAGCGAGCGGCACGCGACACCTGACCATCGAGGTCGACCGCCCGATCATGCCGCTGTCCGATGCGCTCGCTGAAGCGGTCGACCCGTCGCACATCGTCGCCACGAACACGAAGAGTGCGTCGGTGTCGATCACTTCCGACGACCAACTCGCCGCTCTGCTCGATCGAGCGAGTGCGGCGGGGTCGATCACGCGGTTCGACTACGACCTGCCATCCCTGCAATCGGCCTTCGCCGCCATCGCCGGCCTGGATGCAACGACTGGACTCGAAGGAACAGGCGACGAGGTGGTGGCCCGATGAGCCCGTGGCAAGCCACCTCCATCATCGCCAGGCGCGAGATCCGTTCTCGCGTCTTCTCCCGCCCGTTCCTCGTCGGGCTCGCTGCCACCGTCCTGCTCATCTTCGCCGTCTTCGGACTCGGCCGTCTGCTCGGCGATGATGACCCGACCCGCATCGGCCTCGTCGGCGATCAGCCCCAGTCGGCGGTCGAGGCGCTCGAGGCCATCGCAGAGCTCGACGACACAGAGGTCGAGACGAGTCGGTTCGATGACCGATCGGCCGCCGAGGAGGCGATCCTCAACGGCGACATCGATGGCGCGATCGTCGACGACACGATCGTGATGAAGGAAGTCGACAGCTCGGTCGTCGCCCTCGTCACCCCTGCGTGGCAACAGGCCGATCTCGTGACCGGCCTCGCTGACGCAGGGCTGGATGACCGAGCGATCCAAGGAGCGTTCGCATCCGCCGAACCGCTCGCGATCGTCGAGCTCGAACCGCAGGATGACCGCGAAGCGCGCAACGCCGTGGCGTTCGCCAGCGTGATCCTGTTGTTCATCTCGATTCAGGTCGCCGGTGCCTACATCATGATGGGGGTCTTCGAGGAGAAGTCGACGAGGGTCGTCGAACTGGTCCTCTCGTCGATCAAGGCCCGCTACCTCCTCGCCGGAAAGGTGCTCGGCATCGGGCTCCTCGGGCTGATCCAGGTCGTCGCTCTCGCCGGTTCGGCGCTCGGCGCGGCGGCACTGTTCGGCTCCTCCGCCCTGCCGGCGATCAGCGCGACCCTGATCATCGCCGGACTGGTGTGGTTCATCCTCGGTTACCTGCTCTACGGCGCAGTGTTCGCAGCAGGCGCCTCGCTGGCTCCTCGCCAAGAGGACGCACAATCAACGCTCGCTCCCGTCAGCGTCGTGTTGATGTTGAGCTACTTCGGTGCGGTGTTCACCGCAGCCGAGCCCGACAGCCTCGCAGCACGGATCGTGAGCTGGCTACCGATCACCGCTCCGTTCGCCATGCCCGGCCGGATCGCGTCGGGCGACGCACTCTGGTGGGAGGTGGTCGGCGCCATGGTCCTCACGGCGCTCACGGCACTCGCCGTGCTGCTCTTGGCCGAGCGGATCTACGTCCGCTCGATCATCCACACCGACCGCAAGCTCGGATGGCGCGAAGCCTGGTCGCTGTCGAGTTGAGATCAGGGGCTCGCCTCGACGCGAGCGATCCGGTGTTCGATCAGTCGACGCTCGGCCTCGTTGGTCACGAGGTCGAGCGCTCGACGAAGGTCGGCGACAGCTTCGCCATCTCGACCCGCTCGCCGTGCCAACTCGCCTCGGGTCGACCAGAAGAGGTGATAGGCGTCGAGCCCGACGATCTCATCGAGCCGGGCCAGCCCGGCGAGTGGTCCATCGGCCATGGCGGTGGCCACCGCTCCGTTGAGCGCCACGATCGGTGAACTCGTCATCGACTCGAGTTGGTCGTAGAGGGCCACGATCATCGACCAGTCGGTCTCCTCCGGCGTTCGCGCATTCGCGTGGTGGGCGGCGATCACGGCCTGCATCTGGAACGGTCCCGGCTCCATCCGTTCCATGGCCTGATGCAAGAAGCGGTTGGCTCGCTCGATTTCGGGGAGATCCCAGCTCGTCCGGTCCTGTTCGTCGAGCAGAATCAGCCCGCCTGTTGCATCGACCCGACTCGACGATCGTGCCCGATGGAACAGCTCGAGCGACAGCAGCCCGGCGGCTTCAGCGGATTCGGGGACGAGGGCAACCAGGAGCTCGGTCAGGCGGACCGCCTCGTCGACCATGTCGACGCGAATCGCAGACTCCCCGACACCGCGTGACAGATAGCCCTCGTTGAAGACGAGGTAGAGAACGGCCAACACGACGTCGAGTCGGTCGTTCAGCTCTGTCGGAAGCGAGAGCGGGATCTTCGCGTCTCGGATCTTTCGCTTCGCCCGAACGATCCGCTGGGCCAAGGTCGCCTCGGGTACGACGAACGCTGCACTGATCTCCGGCGTCGTCAGCCCACCCACGAGGCGAAGGGTGAGGGCGACCTGTGCGTCGCGATCGAGCGCCGGGTGGCAGCACAGAAGCAGCAGCCGAAGTCGTTCGTCGGGTTCCATGTCCTCACCCTTCTGCTCAGTACCGCACTGTCTCTCACCGCTCTGTCTCTCACTGCTCTGTCTCTCAACGCTCTGCCCGTGACCGGCCTCCCCCCGACTGCTCAGCCCATCACTCGAGATGCCGCCTCGATCGTCGATCAGGTCGGCCGGGCCGCTGTCGGCAGCCACATCTCGCTCGATGAGATCCGGGCCGGCGCCGAGCGCCTGCTTTGCCTCACGCTTGGCCACCCGTAAGCGATCGATGGCCCGTCGACGAGCGACCGTCATCAACCAGCCGCCGACATTGTCGGGAACGCCATCGCGGGGCCACGCACGGGCGGCGTCCACCAGCGCGTCCTGCACTGCGTCGTCGGCGAGGTCGAGATCGCCGAAGCGTGCGGCCAGGATCGACAACACCTTGGGTGCGTCGATCCTGGCTGCCGCCGTCAGGGCCTCGTCGGGCGTTCGTGCCGGCATGCTCGACACCGGGTGAACTCAGCCCTTGTCGGGGCGGAAGGCGACGGGACGAACCTCGAGCGCTCCCTCGTCGACCGGCATGGCAGCGGCGAGCTCGAGCGCCTGATCAAGGTCCGACGCCTCGATGAGATAGAAGCCGCCGATCTGTTCCTTGGTCTCGGCGAAGGGACCGTCGACGACCGACGAGCTCCCGCCGCTCTTGTGCAGGGTCGTCGCCGCTTCGGTCGGGGTCAGGCTCGCACCGGCGACCCAGTGACCACCGTCGATGAGCATCTGGTTGTAGGCCATCCAGCGGCCCATGAAGGCTTCGAACTCCGGGGTGCCGGGGGCGGGTCCGTCGTCGGCTTCTTCGGTGTGGTTCAGAATCATGTATTCCATTGGGTTTCTCCGTCTCGATCGTTTCGCTTGCCTTGACTTGCGTGGTTCTTCGTTGCGTGGGTGTTCGTTGCGTGTGCCGACCGAATCAGCCCACCGACGGGCCTGACCCATCTTGGCCGACTGCGCCTGCTGGACCCTCGACTGCGCCTGCTGGACCCTCGACTGCGCCTGCTGGACCCTCGACTACTGCCATCGTTTTCTCCTTCTTCAGGGTGTCTTCACCTCCATGACGACGGCCCTCGACGAAATCGACAGAGAAATTCGAACTTTCTTCGAACACTCCCGAATGGCCTGTTCCAGCGAGATTCGGAGACCCTTTCGGCACCTGTCGATCTGAACCGGGCGACCGTGCATGACTAGCTTGGGCCCCGACCGAGGATTCAGACGAGGAAGAACAATGGCCGATCTCATCATCCGAAACGGAACCCTGGTCGATGGCACGGGAGCGCCACGGCGCGTCGCCGACATCGCCATCGACGGCGACCGGATCGTGGCCGTCGGCGACGTCTCCGATCACGAACCAGCGGGCCGTGAGATCGACGCGACCGGACTCATCGTCACCCCCGGATGGGTCGACATCCACACCCACTACGACGGTCAGGTCACCTGGGACCCGGACCTCGCTCCGTCGTCCATCAACGGGGTGACGTCGATCGTGATGGGGAACTGCGGCGTCGGCTTCGCTCCCGCCCGTCCCGACAAACACGACTGGCTGATCGAACTGCTCGAAGGAGTCGAAGACATCCCCGGCACGGCGTTGGCCGAGGGCATGACCTGGGGATGGGAGAGCTTTGACGAGTACCTCGACGTGCTCGACGACCTGGAGTGGACCGTCGACGTCGGGGCCCAGATGCCACACGCGGCACTGCGGACCTACGTGATGGGCGAGCGGGGCGCCGACCACGAGTCGGTCGCCACCGACGAAGAGATCGCGACGATGCGCCGCCTCACCGAGTCCGCCGTGCGAAACGGCGCGCTCGGCTTCACGACCTCACGAACGTGGGCGCACCGGACCTCGGCCGGTGAGTCGATCGGCACGCTCAAGGCAACGGCCGACGAAGTGGTCGGGGTCGCGCAGGGTTTGAACGACGCAGGAACCGGCGTGATCCAACTGATCTCCGACGCCTACCAATCGAGCGACGACGATCTCGTCGAGCGCGAGCTCGACCTACTCGGCCGCATGGTCGACGAGGTCGGCCGCCCGATGAGCTTCACGGTCCAGCAGAACGACGAGACACCGAACCGGTGGCGCGAGCTCGTCAGCAAGATCGAGGAGTGGAGCGCTGACGGGTCCGACGTTCGGGCCCAAGTCGCCGTTCGCCCGATCGGCGTATTGCTCGGCCTGTCGGCGACGGCAAACCCACTCCGTCGCTGCCCCACCTACGCCCGTCTCCACGACTTGCCCGTCCACGAGCGCGTCGCCCACCTGGCCGACCCCGCGGTGCGGGCCGACATCATCGCCGAACACCGAGAGGTCCGCGTCCGAGACTTCCCTGCGCTCATCCACGGCGGTTTCGATCGGATGTACCCGCTCACCGACCCACCGAACTACGAGCCGACCGCCGACGACAGCGTCGCCGCGCTCGCCGAGGCCGAGGGCGTCGAACCGGTCGAGAAGATGTACGACCTGATGCTGGCCGAAGAGGGGGAGCTGCTCCTCTACATGCCGCTGATGAACTACGCGAACGGCAATCTCGACGACGTGCGCGAAATGATCGTGTCGGAGCACTCGATGTTCGGGCTCTCCGATGCCGGAGCCCACTGCAACGTGATCTCCGACGGCACGTTCCCGACCACGGCCATCACCCACTGGACCCGTGATCGATCACCCGATGGCCAGATCGACCTCGAGTTCATCGTGCATCAGCAGACCCAGCGAACCGCCGCCCACGTCGGCTGGAACGACCGCGGCGTCGTCGCACCTGGCTACCTCGCCGATCTGAACGTCATCGATCACGAGCGCCTTGCGCTGAAGCCACCACGTCTGATCGATGACCTTCCCGCCGGCGGGACGCGACTCATGCAGTCGGCCGACGGTTATGTGGCAACCATCAAGCGCGGCGTCGTCACCGCCGAGAATGGCGAGCTCACCGGCGCACGGCCCGGCCGCTTGCAGCGAGGCACCCGACCTTCGCCCGTCTAGCTGGCCGATCAGACAGCTCGACGGGATGCGAGGAACGCACCCCCGATCACGAGCACCACACCGACCAAGGCGAGCGGAGCGACCTCGTCGCCCTGGAAGATCACGCCGAGGGCGAGGGAGATGCCGGGGATGAGGTAGGTGATGAACGACGCGCGGGTCGACCCGACCCGGCCGACCAACGACGCCATCAATGCGAACGCCACGCCGGTCCCGATCACGCCCAACACGACGGTCGCGACGACCGGACCCCATTCGAACGACGAGTCGCGCAGACCCCAGAGCCCGTAGGGGATCGTCCACAGCGTTGCCAGGTAGAGCATCGAGCGCATCACACCCACCGAGCCGTACTTCTGCTGCAACGGCGCAGCGAGGTTGATGGCGAAGCCGTAGCAAACGGTGGCGCCGAGCACGAGACCGACACCCAACGCCTGACTCGACCCCTCGGCGAGCGACGGCACGCTGATCGCCACGACCCCGACGAACCCGACGACGATGCCGAGCAACTGCGGCCCCCTCGGTGCGTTGCCGAGGACGACGGTCGCCACGAGCGCCACCATGATCGGCGTCGAGCCGTTCAACAGACCGGTCACGGCCGAGTTGATGTACTGCTCGGCGATGGGGAAGAGCGTGAACGGAATCGCCGTCCACACGAGACTCAACAGCAGCACCCGCCGACGATCCGACGGTTCGATGTCGATGCGGGCGCCCGGAATGAGTGCGAGCGCGGCGGCACCGAACCCGACGCGCATCAGGGTGATGAGTCCTGGCGCGAGTGATTCGAGACCGATCGCGATCAGCAGAAAGGACGAGCCCCAGATCGCCGCGATCGCAACGAAGATGCTCCAGTCCTGAGAGCCGAACGGCTCGTTTCGCTCCGCGACTTCCCCGAAGCGCTGGCTCCGATCGCCGGCGGTCTGACGCATCGCCGCACCGTACTTCGGGCCAACGCTCCTCCCGGCGAGATTTCAGGCCAATCAATTCCGAACCGATCCAGCCGAACCCTCGTCTGATGGTGTGCGGGCCTCCACTCCTTCAGGTGCCCCGAAAACCCTCCGAAAACGATGAGGTGCGGTGGTGAGCGACACCACCGCTGACGCAAAGGTCTTTCGCCCATGACTGCAC
>CALLIQ010000756.1 GCA_938008925.1 uncultured Acidimicrobiales bacterium | reverse complement strand
GATGCGGTGCTGTCGCTCCCGCTCGGGGCCAAGGAAGTGCACCCGCTCGAGATGGCGACGGCGTACGCCGCCATGGGTAACGACGGCATCTTCAACGAGGCCTGGTACATCGAGCGCATCGTGGATCGCAACGGCGAGGTGGTCTACGAGCACCGGTCGAACGGACGCCGGGCCATCTCCACCCAGAGCTCCCGCATGATCTCCGAGACGCTCGCGAGCAACGTCCGCTCCGGCACGGGCCGAGCGGCCAGCCTCGCCTCGATCGGGCACGAGGCCGGCGGCAAGACCGGCACCACCCAGAACTACGAAGACGCCTGGTTCGTCGGCTACACCGATCACCTGGCAACCGCCGTGTGGATGGGCCACCCCGATGAGAAGGTTCCGATGCGCGGCGTGCCCGGATGGGGCAACATGTTCGGAGGCAAGGTGCCTGCTGCGGTGTGGGGCCAGTTCAACCTGGAGTACCACGCCGATCTCGAACCGGTCGATTTCCCGGAGCCCGACAGCTACAGCGGCGGTCGGTACCTGAAGGTCGACTCCGAAATCGACTTCTGCAACGCTTCGGACCGAGGGAGCGGTGTGCAGAACACTGAACTCGTCGACTCTGATGGCGACGGGGCAAAGGACTGCTTCCGACCTGTGACCACGCTACTGCTCGATGAAGACGGGAATCCGATTCCCGTCGACGAGGACGGAAACCCGATCACCACGGTTGCCCCGCCCACCACGGTCGCGCCGCCTGTGACCGAAGCACCCCCGGCCACCGAGGCGCCCCCGGCCACCGAGGCGCCGCCGGCGACCGGAGCACCGGTCACCACCATCCCCGCTCCGCCTCCCTCTGAGTCACAGCCGCCGGCGAGCGGCTGATGGCGGCTCCCGCGTACGAGCGTCTGCTCGCCGTCCAGGACCTCGACGTCAAGCTCACCCAGCTGCGTCACCGACACGCCAACCATTCGCTACGTCAAGAGATCGCCGACGTCGACGCCGCCATCGCGGCGATCGATGTCGTCGGCGCCGAGATCGCCGAGCGGAAGGGTGCGCTCGATGCGCGCCACAAGACGCTCGACGACGAGGTGACGGTCATCGAAACCCGACGTTCGGAGATCGAGGCCAAGCTCTACGACGGGTCGGTCACCGGCACCAAGGATCTGATCGCCCTCCAGGAGGAGTCGGCGATGTTGCTCGAACGTCAAACCGGGACCGAGGACGACGAGCTCGAGATCATGGAGCAGGTCGAATCGGTCACCGCCGAACTCGAGTCGGCTGCAGCCGATCGCGGTGCCAAGGTGGCCGACAAAGAGCGACTTCAGGCTGAACTCGACACGGTGCTCGTGGCGTTGGAGGCCGAGATCACCGACGTCGAAAACCAGCGTGTCGACGCGGCGGCTGATGTCCCCGCCGGCCTGCTCGGGCACTACGAGGGTCTTCGAGAAGACTTCGGCGGCATCGCTGTCGCCCGGCTCGTCGGAAGCACCTGCGATGGCTGCCACATGTCGTTGTCCGCCGTCTCGCTCGACCAGGTGAAGAAATTGCCTGACGACGCGGTGGTGACCTGCGACCAGTGCGGTCGCCTCCTCATTCGCTGACGTCGAACGATGCTGTTCTGGTTCGTCATCGTCGCTCCGGTGATCGTCGCCGAGGTGTTTCGATCGCCGATGGTCGACTACCGCATGGTCGCCCTCGGCGCCGCCATTCCGATGCTCGACCTGTTGATCGCTCGAGCGAGCTTCCTTCACACGATGATCTTTGCGGTCGGCTCGTTGGCCTTCGTGATGCTGATCACGATCGGCCGCCGGCTCCTGCGACGTCGACTACTCGGCATCCCCATCGGTCTCATGCTGCACCTCGTCCTCGACTTCGTGTGGCTCAACGACACGTTGCTGCTGTGGCCGGCGTTCGGCTGGTCGCTGAGCGACGTGATGGTTCCTCTGACCGAGCGAAGCCAGTCGCTCAACATCGGCCTCGAACTCATCGCCGTCGGGATCGGGGTGTGGGCTCGTCGACGCTATGAGCTCGACGATCCCGACAACCTCGAGACGTTCCGCAAGACCGGTCGACTCCCTCGCTCGGCAACCATGAGCTCAGGGCTCGGAGGCACCTCGTGATCCACGTCGTTCGACACGGACGGACCGAGGCGAACGCGAGCGGCTTGCTGCTCGGTAGGGCCGACCCGGATCTCGACGATGTCGGGCGAGCCCAGGCCGCCAGAGTGGCTGGCTCGGTGCCTGCGGACGCCCTCGTGGTGTCGAGCCCACTTTCGCGGACGTTCCAGACCGCAATGGCGTTGGCTCCCGAAGATCACATCCGAGTCGACGAGCGGCTCATCGAGCTCGACTACGGCGACTTCGATCTTCGGCCGCTCTCGGAGATCCCGGCCGACACGTGGGCCGCATGGCGCGCCGATCCGCACTTCGCCCCGCCGAACGGAGAGTCGCTCCACGCGCTCGGTGAGCGCGTGTGGGCCGCTCTCGACGAGCTGGCTGCCGAAGCGGTGGATCGTGATGTCGTCGTCGTCACACACGTCTCGCCGATCAAGGCTGCGGTTGCGTGGGCACTCGAGGTCGGCATGGAGATCTCCTGGCGCAGTCACGTCGCACAGGCGTCGATCGCCCGCATCGCCGTGAGCGACCGAGGCCGATCGCTCCACGCCTTCAACGACGTGTCGCATCTCGCCGACCTCGGTTGACCTTCCACCCCGTTCTGGGGGCCCTGCGCACCACCGGTCCGATTCCGGAGACCGATCGCGCTGCGATTGACGCGCTGGTGCTCCAGAACGAAGACGCGAGCGCGTTGGCTCTCCAGAAGGTGCGGGGAGTGAAAACTGACCGCCGGGTAACCGTTTGGGATTGGCATCCTCTCGGGGTGACTCGAACGATCCCTGTTCCCACCGTCGCGCAGGTCAAGGCGGTGGTCCCGGCCGAGTGCTACGAACGGCG
>CALLIQ010000755.1 GCA_938008925.1 uncultured Acidimicrobiales bacterium | reverse complement strand
GGCGCTCTTCCTGACACTGTTCGTGATGGGGCCGACCCTCAACGAGATCAACGAGATCGCCCTCCAGCCCTATCTGGACGGCACGATCGACCAGGGCACCGCCTACGACCTCGGCACGGGTCCCCTCCGGGAGTTCATGCTCGCCCACACCCGGTCGTCGGAGATCGAGTTGATGCTCGACGCATCGGGCGCCGACCGCCCCGAGACCCCGGCCGATCTCGAACTGACCACGCTGATCCCCGCCTTTCTCCTCTCGGAGCTGAAGACCGCCTTCCTGATCGGCTTCGTGATCTTCATCCCGTTCCTCGTCGTCGACATCGTGGTCTCGGCCGTCCTGATGTCGCTCGGCATGATGATGCTGCCGCCCGTCTTCGTGTCCCTGCCGTTCAAGCTCCTGCTCTTCGTGCTGGTCGGCGGCTGGTCGCTCATCGTCGAGGTCCTCCTCACGAGCTACCTCTGACGCTCGACGTCCGCGCGCCGTCGCGCCCGTTTTCGAACCCCCTCTCCCCGTCCCCCACCCCCGTTCTCTCAACTCCCCCGACTTCGAGGTATCCCGCCATGACCGAATCCGATGTGATGCAGATCATCACCGATGCGCTGGTGGTCGCCGCCCGCATCTCCGCCCCGATCCTCCTGACCTCGATCGTCGTCGGCGTCGTCGTCGGCCTGTTTCAGTCGGTGACCCAGATCCAAGAACCCACGCTGTCGTTCGTTCCCAAGTTCACGGCGGTCGGCTTCGTCATCGTCATCTTCGGCCCGTGGATGATGCAGGAGATGACGTCGTTCACCGCCAACCTGATCGGCCAACTCCCCGAGATGGTCAGCTGACGAGCCCTCGTTCGCGGCGATGACCTTCGACCTTCCCGCCGACGGTGCGGTCGTGTTCTTCCTCCTGAGCACGCGCATGCTCGCGACCCTCACCGTCGCGCCACCGTTCAACGGTGCGATGGTGCCGGTGCGCGTCCGCATCGGTCTCGCCGTGTCGCTCGGGTTCTTCGTGTCGTCGCTCGGGATCGAGGCACCCTTCCAGATCAACCAGCTGTCCATCCCCTCGCTGGTACTGGCGATCTTCACCCAGGTGCTGCTCGGCGTGGCGATGGGCTTCGTGATCCAGCTGTTGTTGAGCGCGTTCGTGGTCGCCGGCTCGTTCATCGACCTCAGCACCGGCCTCACCGCCGGCGCGTTGTATGACCCGGTCACCCAGTCGCAGACCGCGCCGATCGGGCGGATCTACCAGATGATCAGCCTCGCCCTGCTCGTCACGCTCGACGGGCACCTCCTCATCATCCGCGGCGTGATCCGCAGCTACGAGGCCGCTCCGATGCACACCCTCGATCTCGACGCCCTCGGCACCGTCATGTCCTCGGGCGTCGAACAGCTCCTCATCGCCGCGGTCGAGATCGCGTTTCCCGTGCTCGCGGCCCTGATGCTCACCGAGATCGCGCTCGGCATCGCAAGCCGCGCTGCGCCTCGCATGAACATCATGACCATCGGCTTCGGCATCAAGTCGGTCGTGGCGATCGTGATGATCGGCCTCGGCGCACCGGCGATGGCCAACGCCGTCACCAACCTCGTCGACCTGAGTCTGCGCTGGGCCCTCGGCCTGGCCGGTGCCTGAGATGGCACAACAGGACTCCGGCCAAAAGACCGAGAAGCCAACACCGAAGAAGCTGCGCGACGCCCGCAAGAAGGGCCAGATCCCGAAGTCGGTCGATCTCGCGCAGTGGCTCACGCTCCTCGCCGCGACCTTCATCCTGCCGCTCACCATCGGTGGGCTCATCCAGGACGTGCGGCTCGGCATGTCGCCGCTGATGCAGGTGGCCGGTCGAGGCGAAATCGGCCCCGTGATGGCCGAGGCCGGGTCGATGTCCGGCGCCATCGTCATCCACATCGCACCGCTGTTCGGCCTGGTGATGGTCGCCACGATCATCGCCATCGCAACGCAGGGCGGCGTCGTCATCTCGTCCCATCCGTTGAAGCCGAAGTGGGAGCGCATCTCGCCGAAGACCGGGTTCAAGCGTCTCTTCTCGCTCCAGAGCCTGGTCGACACCCTCAAGGCGCTCGTTCGCCTGGCCGTGTTGGCGCTGCTCGTGTCGACGACGCTCGTCGCAGCCGGACGAGAGCACCTCCTCACCGCCGGCACCGACATCGACTCGTCGGCGGAGATGTTGGCGTCGCAGATTCTCCTGATCTTGCGGCTCTCGGCTCTGGCCGGTGTCGCCGTCGGCATCGCCGACTACGGGTTCCAACGCTGGAACTCGATGAAGAAGATGAAGATGACCAAGCACGAGGTGAAGCAGGAGTCGAAGTCGACGGACGGCGATCCCATGATCCGTCAGCGACGACGCGCTGCTCACTCCAAGCTCAGCCGAAACCAGATGCTCGCGGCCATCCCCGACGCCAGCGTGATCGTCGTGAACCCGACCCACTAC
Organism: uncultured Acidimicrobiales bacterium; assembly: GCA_938008925.1. Lineage (GTDB taxonomy): Bacteria > Actinomycetota > Acidimicrobiia > Acidimicrobiales > SZUA-35 > CALEWY01. The sequence goes on along the minus strand of CALLIQ010000755.1, from coordinate 6,897 downwards.
TCGGTCGCGGTCACCTACGCCGGCGGTGGCGGCGCGCCGAAGGTCGTCGCCAAGGGCGTCGACGAGCTCGCGTGGCGGATCCGTGCCATCGCCACCACCAACGGCGTGCCGATCGTCGAGTCGCCGCCGCTCGCGCGAGCGCTGCACGCAACGGTCGACGTCGGCGACGACGTGCCCGAGGACTTCTACGAGGCGGTGGCTGCCGTGCTGGCCTTCATCATGCGCCGACGCCCGAGCGCGACGGGCGGCATCAGACGCCTGGCCATCCCACCGTCGAAGCTGCCGAGGCTCGCTACTACTCCGTGACATGGCTCGCTACTACTCGGTGACCGAAGGCCGAAGCTTGCTTCGACCAGGAGGGTCGACGTTCGCCAGGATGGCCGAGCCGAACTGAGGCAAGTTGTCATCTCGTGTCGGTGGAGGAGTCCTCTCCTCCCTGGTCGTCGGAATCGTCGCCCTGATGGTGATCCCCCTCCCAGGGGCGATTCTCGATCTGCTGCTGTCGATCAACATCGCGCTCGCCGTCACCCTCCTGTTGACGACGATCCTCTCGAGCCGAGCGCTCGACATGGGTTCGTTCCCGAGCCTCTTGCTGATCGCCACGCTGTTCCGGCTCGCCTTGAACGTCAGCTCGACCCGTCTCATCCTCACGTCCGGTTCGGCCGGTGGCGTGATCGAAGCATTCGGTTCCTTCGTCGTCGGCGGTTCGATCGTCGTCGGCCTCGTCGTGTTCTCGATCCTCGTCATCATCCAGTTCGTCGTGATCACCAACGGTGCATCGCGCGTCGCCGAGGTCGGTGCCCGCTTCACGCTCGACGCCATGCCCGGCAAGCAGATGGCGATCGACGCCGACCTCGCCGCCGGCCTCATCGACGAGGAGGCAGCACGGGTCCGTCGCGAGGAGATCGGCCAAGAGGCCGACTTCTACGGAGCGATGGACGGTGCGTCCAAGTTCGTCAAGGGCGACGCCATCGCCGGCGTACTGATCACGATCGTCAACCTCGTCGGCGGCTTCATCATCGGCGTGCTGCAACAGGGCATGGCCTTCAGCGACGCGGTGCAGACCTTCTCGACCCTCACGGTCGGCGACGGTCTCGTCAGCCAGATCCCCGCCCTGCTCATCTCGATCGCCTCGGGCATCATCGTCACCCGGGCCACCGGGACGAGCGACCTCGGCTCCGACATCTCCACCCAGCTCGGCCGCCAGCACCGGGCGCTGCGTCACGGTGGCGTCGCCATCATCGGTCTCGGCCTCGCCCCCGGCCTTCCCATCGCACCGTTCGCCGTGGTCGGCGGCGCCATGTTTGCCATCAGCCAGCAGCTCAAGAATCGTCAGGCCACCGTCTCCATCGAGGCCGCCGCCGAGGAGGAAGCACCCGCCGACCCCGACGATCCGCAGTATCTGGCGGCGGAGATTCGCCCCGAGGAACTCGGACTCGAGCTCGCCGTCGACATGATCGATCTCGTCGATCCGATCGCCGGCGGCGACCTGCTCGATCGGGTCCGTGCGCTTCGCCGCAAGCTCGCCCTCGAGCTCGGTCTGATCATCCCGGCCGTCCACACGAGGGACAACATGGATCTCGCCCCCGGCGAGTACTCCATCGTCGTCCACGGCGTGTCGATGGCGAAGGGACGGGCGCCAGCCGGTCACATCCTCGTGATCAGCGACCGGCTCGACGAACTCCCGGGACCGATCGAGACCGAACCCGTCTTCGGTCTGCCCGCCAAGTGGATCCCCGAATCCCAGCGGATCCTGGCCGAGACCGGCGACGCAACGATCATCGATCGAGCCTCCGTCGTCACCACCCACCTCGCCGAGATCGTTCGAGTGAATGCGCCCGATCTGCTGAGCCGTCAGGAAGTGAAGGAGCTCATCGACCTCGTTCGCCGGACCGACCCGGCCGTCGTCGACGAGATGACCAACAGCGATCTGACGATCGCCGAACTCCAACGAGTCCTGCAGTCGCTGCTGGCCGAGGGTGTGCCGATCCGAGACATCGTCCGCATCATCGACGTCGTCAGCGAGCGGGCTCGGGTCACGCGCGACATCGTCGAGCTCACCGAAGCCGTCCGCATCGCACTGGGCCCATCCATCTCGGCCGGCAACGCGACCGAGAGCGGGATCCTCCCCGTGGTCACCCTCGACCCGATCCTCGAGCACGAGCTCGTGATGTCGCTGCGCGACAGTCCGGTCGGCTTCGATTTCCAGCTGCCACCGGACCGTCTGCAGAGCCTCATCAACGACTGTCGCAACACGGTCACCGACGTGGAACGCCGCGGCCTCAGCCCAGTGATTCTGACGTCTCGAACGCTGCGGCGCCCGCTGCATCGACTCCTCGCACTCACCGACATCAACGCCCCCGTCCTCGCCATGGACGAGCTCGGCACGCAAGTCCGCGTCGAGACCCAGGGTCTCGTCGGAGCCACATCACCAGAACGCCAATCACTCGAACGTCCAACTCTGGAAGGGATGACACATGTCGCCGCAACACCGATTCTCGGGGCCTGAGCTCGGAGCGCTCCTCGAGCGCGTTCGCCAGGAGCTCGGCGCCGAGGCGCAGATCCACGAGGCCAACAAGGTGCGAAGCGGCGGCGTCGCCGGGTTCTTCGCCAGCGAGTCGTTCGAGGTGATCGCCTCCGCCGACGGCCAGACTCCCGCCAACGGCCGAGCGTCCGACGGTCGAGCGTCCGACGGTCGAGCACCCGTGGAGACCCCGCCGCCGCCCGCCGCCACCGTTCGCACCGCGTCGGGTCGCCCGGCGCCAGATCGCACCGCGTCGGGTCGCCCGGCACCCCGCGTTCGCCGTGCCCCGGCAGCGCGACCCGAGCCGAGGGAAGATGCACCGCAGATCATCGAAACCGCTGCCCGGTCGAACCACCGACCCGCTGGCGTCGCCGCCGGCCTTCTCGACCGGGCCGAGGAAGTCAGCGTCACCGAACGCATCACCGGCCACCCGGGACGACCCGAGCCGGTCGATCTGCGAATCCCGCCGGCGCCGCGCTTCGACCAGGTGCTCGCTGCTGCCGAGGTGCACGAGACCGGCATCGGACTCGACCGGGACATGGATCTAGAACGCGACATGGATCTCGCTGCCGGCGTTGACCTCGACTTCCGGTTCGACTCCGGCGCATCGGCCCCGCCCACGACTCGTGAGCACACCGGCAAGCCGTCGGTCGATCTCACCGCCGAGTCGGTGGCGCCGCCTCCTCCCGCCCCCGCTCCGATCATCACGGTGCCCACGGCGACTCCCTCCGCTGCTCCCGGTGCGCACGGCTCGTCGCTTCCGGCGTCGGACACGCCCGCCCCACCCTCGCCGAGCGCCGCTCGTTTCTGGACCGCGCTGTCCGGCGTCGAGAATCAACTGTCGACCGACGATCCCGATCGCCGTCTCGTCTTCATGGGTTCGCTCGACGCCGCGATGGCAGCCGCCCAGACGGCCACACAATCAGCAACACGATCAGCCACTCAGGCAGCAACACGGTCATCAGCCACACAATCAGCCACACAGTCAGCGGACGTCACCGCGACCGTCCTCACGCCGTCGACACCGCCCCCCGGTGCAGCTCCCTGGATGTGCTTTGCCGACCCTGCGGAGATCAGCGCCCGACTCATGTGGCACGACAGCCAACAGCACGGCGAGACACCGGCCCCGATCGTGATCGACCTCGCTCTCGCCGAGCGGGTCAACCCCAGCCTGGATCGAGTTCGCTCGCACGGCCCCACCACCGTGCACCTCGCGGTGACGGAGAACCTCTCGGTGAAGGAGATCCTCAGCCGGTTTTCCGCGATCGGGGGGAAGGTCGTTCTCGACATCGTCCACGAAGCCCCGCCGGCGTACGTGATCGGTCTCATCGACCATGGCATCCGGGTCGCCAGCGTCGGCGGTCGTCGATTCGACGCCGGACTCGCCCTTGCACTCCGCCAATCACTGAACCAGTCGCTGAGCCAGCCACCGAGCCAGCAGCTCAGCGAGCCGTCGCGCCAGTCGATGCGCTCGCCAGCACCGAACCGTGGCTGACGAGACCTCTTCCCCGTCTGGCAGCGCAAGCACCCGGCGAGTCGAGCTCGTCCAACAGTCGGGCGACGACCAGAACGAGGCGAGGCTCACCGGCGTCGGGCTCCTCGGTGGGCTCTTCTTGGGCCGCGGGTCGCTGCAGGCCGCCGCGTCGGGATCCGAGGCGTTCGCTTCAGCGCTCGCCCACTTCGTCGTCGTCGTTCTGGCGTGCGTGGCTGGAGCACTCGTGCTCGGCCGCATCTACGCGTCGGTGACGACACCCACTCCCTCGCCGACCCCCACATCCGCTGGGAATCCCAATGACGACCCGACGCTCGATCCCTCTCTCAACCCATCCCTCAATCCTTCACTCAATGCCCACCCCGGCGACGGCTCGCATGAAAGCACCGCGCTGAATGAATCACCGGAAAGCCCCATCTCCCCCCATGTCGCAGATTAGAGTTCAGCCAGTGATCGTCGAATCGACAAGGTTCGGAACCCTCGATGTCGACGACGCCCGCGTGTTGGACCTCGGACCCGGTCTCATGGGTGTCCCAGGGTCCGAACGAGTCGTCCTCGTCGAGATCGAAGACGACGATCACTACTTCTGGCTGCAGAGTGCCGACGAGCCCGACCTCGCCTTTCTCGCCACCCGCCCGTGGGACTTCTTCCCCGACTACGAGCTCGACGTCCCCGACGACGTGCAGCGCGATCTCGATCTCGACGACCCCGCAGATTGCGAAGTGTTCGTCGTGCTGACGGTGCAACGGGAGGGCGACGAAGCGATCGGCCTCACCGCCAACCTGCTCGGGCCGATCGTGATGAACGCCACCAACCGGACCGGCCGCCAGGTCGTGTTGAACAACTCCGACTACACCACGAAGGAACCCCTCGCCGCCTGATGCTGGTTCTCAGCCGCAAGCCCAACCAGTCGATCGTGATCAGCGACGACATCATCGTGACGGTCATCGAGGTGAAGGGCGAACAGGTGCGCCTCGGCATTCGCGCCCCGCGCGACGTCACCATCCATCGCGACGAGGTGGCTGCGGAGATCAAGGCCGCGAACAAAGCGGCGTCGGCACCGACGCCAAACGGTCTTCCACCACTGCCACGGCCGAAGCAACGCTGACCCGCCGACCCTTGCGGGTCGGGTTACGCAGCTGGGCGGTAGGTCCAGTGCCAGGGTTCGCGAGGCACGTCCTCGACGAAGCCGTACTCGTGGCCGTTCTCACGCATCCACTCGAGCGCGTTGGCATCGAGGTCCAGGTCGAGGGCCATGCCCCAACCGTGGTTCGAGGTTCCCGGCGTCGCCGCCAGGCCGCCTTGTGAGTAGAGGCCCTTTTCCTTCGCCAACCGCTCCTGGACCGCGAGGGGCCGGTAGCTGTCGGTGATGCCGATCGTGACGCCGGCGTTCGCCGCGTCGGCTCGCATCAACTCGAAGGCGTCGGCCGCTGGGGCCCACAACATGTGGTTGGTTCCCTCGATGTCGCCGAGGGCGGAGGCCGGGATCTGACCGTTCGGATAGATGGCCAGTTCGGCCGGCGGCGTCAGGCGTCCGTAGGAGCCGGGCGTGCGCAATTCGGCCGGTGTGCGTTCCGGTGACTGGGATTCGATCGACTGGTTCCCCGTGGTCGCCAAGGCTCCCGAGAGGGTGTCGTCGAACGAGAGCGTGTTGACCGCGCCCAGCGCCATCGAGTCGCGCCGCTGACCGCTGAGTTGGGTCAGCTGTGCCTCGATCGCCGAGATGCGAGCGGTCACCTGTGAGATGCGTGTGGTCATTGCGGATACTCCACGGAACCAGCCTCGGTCACCGGCCCCCGACCATGAGCCGCCCGACCCAGTCCCCCGTTCTGGAGGCCCTGCGCTTCTGGAGGCCCTGCGCTTCTGGAGACCCTGCGCGCTGCGGCTCGCGTTCTGGAGACTCGACGCGCTGAAGTCGGCGCGTGTCGTCTCCAGAATCGGCTCGATGGCGCGCGCAGCCTCCAGAAGCGGGGCGGGAGTTCGAGCGGGGCGGAGTTCGAGCGAGGCGGAGGCTGACCGGGTGGAATTGGGCTCGAAGGCGAGGGGCTCAGGTGGTGGCGACGACGGTGCCGGCTTGGATGACGTGGCTGAAGGCCGTCTCGGGGTTGGCGAACGAGGCGAGATCCTCGAGCGGGTTGACTCGGGAGACGACGACGTCGCCGATCGCGTCCGGGGTGATCGCGCCGATCCGGCCCTCGAGGTGACCCAGGGCGGCGTTGGTCACCCACATCGAGCGGAGGATGTCGGCGGCTGGCTCGACCTCGGCTCGGATCACGAGCTCACGGTTCTGACGGACCTGCGACTCGCCGAGCAGGTCGGTGCCAAAGCCCATGGTCACCCCGTTGCGCCGAGCGATCTCGAGCGACTCGAGCCCGGCGGCCAGCACCTTGACGTTCTTCTCGATGTTGTTCCGCGGCAGACCGAGCTTCTCGCCGAGTTCGTCCATGGCTTCGTAGGTGACGAGCGTCGGCACGAGCACCGAGCCGGCCGCGGCCATCGCCTGGGCAGCGGCGTCGTCGAGGAGGTTGCCGTGCTCGATGGAGTGAACGCCGGCGCCAACGGCGAGTTGGATCGACTCCGGGGAGTAGGCGTGGGCGGCGACGTAGGTGTGACGATGCTCGGCCTCGACGACGGCGACGCTGATCTCTTCGTGGGTGTACTGCACCGATTCGAGTGGGTCCGAGGGCGTCGCCACGCCACCCGACACATGCACCTTGATGAAGTCGCTGCCGTCTCGAAGGTTGTGTCGGGCCGCTTTGCTGACGGCGTCTGGCCCGTCGGCCACGATGCCGAAGGTGGTGTTTCGCATCGCACAGGCGCAGCTCGGAACGTCGCGGTGGCCCCCTTCGGTGTCGCCGTGCCCACCGGTCTGGCTGAGCAT
>CALLIQ010000754.1 GCA_938008925.1 uncultured Acidimicrobiales bacterium | reverse complement strand
CATGTCGAGCGACTCGACCATGGCGATCTCGTCGGTGTTCGCTTCGATCAGGTCGGCCAGGCGATGGAGCACCTCGGCCCGCTCCGCCGGTGTGAACCGGCCCCAGGTCTCGAATCCCTCGACGGCGGCGCCGACGGCCGCGTCAGCCGTCGCCTGATCGCCACGGGCGACATCGGCCAGCGGGCCACGGTCCCAGTCGAGCGGCGAGTTCGTCGGGAAGGTCTGGTCCGAGCCGATCCACCGTCCACCGATCAGGTGATCGACGGGAACGTTGACGCCACCTACATCGGCGGTTCTCATCGTCGGCGTGTCTCCGAGGTCGCGTCAGCACTACCGTCACACAGGGTCGTCACACGGGGTAGTTTGGTACCGAACCTCTCAGCCCGCAACGACTGCGACGATCAACTCACCTCAAGCCGGAACCGAGATCACTTGTCCGACGACTCCGATGCCGACCGAATGCTCGACGCAGAACGCGACGTTCAGGCCCGACTGGGCGAGCAGCCGCTCGACTTCGACGCCAACCGCGCCATCTCGAACATCTACCGAGCAGCCGCCGCGGTCCGCCGCCAGGCCGAGCAGGGCATCCTCGCCGAGTACGGGTTGTCCTGGGGAGGGTTCACGATTCTGTGGGTCCTATGGGTGTGGGGCGAGATGCCGGCGGCCAAGCTCGCAGAAGAGTGCGATCTGGCCAAAGGGACCCTCACCGGCATGTTGACCACGCTCGAGAAGCGGGGTCTGGTCGACCGCAACCGCTCGAGCGAAGACAAACGACAGGTGATCGTGAGCCCGACGGAGAAGGCGACCGACACGATCGATGCCTTGTTCCCGCGCTTCAACCAACTCGAGGTCGACCTGGTCGCCGGACTCGATCAAGACGAGATCCTCACCCTCTCGCGGCTGCTGCGCATCGTCATCACGAACTCCTGACCGACCCGAACTCGGCGGCGACCAGGCACGATGGCCAGGGCTCGGCGGAATGCGATCAATCGGTTGCATCAATCGGTTGCGTCAAGCGGTTACATCAACGGCTGCATCAACCGGTTGAATGGTTCGGTACCGAACCATTAGGCTGCCCGCATGGCTGAGCCCCGCGGACTGATGTATCCACGAACGCCGACCGGAGCCGGCTCGATTCTGCCAGGACCACCGTGGCACTACAGCGGAGAGATGCTCACCGTCGAGTTCCGAACCGACCCTGCGAACGTCGCGGAGTTGCTACCTGGCCCACTCGAACTCGCCGATGACGACCCGGGTGCGGTGGCCATCATCTGGGCCGAGTGGCAGAGCTGCTCCGACTCCTTCGAGGAGCTCCTGGACCCCGCCCGCTCGCAGTACAAGGAGGTGTTCGTCGTCGTCCGCTGCAAGTACGAGGGCGCCACCTACAGCCGGGCTGCCTACATCTGGGTCGACAAAGACTTCGCCATGGCCCGCGGTCACATCCAGGGCTATCCGAAGAAGATGGCCGACGTCTGGATGACGAGACCCGTCACGATCGGCAAGGCCGGTCCCCGACTGGAGCCGGGCGGTCGCTTCGGGGCCACGGTCAGCACCTGGGGGCGCCGCATCGCCGACGCCCGATTCACCATCACCGGCACGGCCGATTCGGCCGGCTTCGTCAACGGCCATCCGATGCTCCACAGTCGCTTCATGCCCGCCATCGAGATGGACGGACGAGACTCGCTCTCCGAATTGGTGACGATGGGGGGCCACGACGTCGAGCTCGGGCCGGTGTACTCGGGCGACGCCGAGTTGGTCCTGCACGAGACCCCCACCGAGGAGCTCACACGCTTCGGCGACATCGAGATCATCGGCGGCTTCTACCGCCAGGTCGGAAACTCGATGGGAGGCGGCACGACCGTCCACGCCGAGCCGAACCCGATGGCGAGCGGAGCCGCCGGCGACGGGGCGGGATCATGACGACCTTCGTCGACGACTACCTCGACGATCACGGGCCCGACGACGCCGACATCACGAGCCACGACGTCTACACCGCCGGGGTCCCCCACGCGACGTTCACCCGGCTACGGGCGGAGGATCCGGTGCACTGGACCCCCGAGGCCGACGGCTCGGGCTTCTGGTCGATCCTGCGCTACGACGATGCTCTCTCCGTGAGCCGCGATGTCGAGACGTTCACATCGACCGGTGGGATTCGTCTCGAAGAGATGGACCCGGACGAAGCCGAAGCTCGCAAGACGATGATGGAGCTCGATCCACCCGATCACACGCAGTATCGGCGCCTGGTGTCGAAGGGCTTCACACGCCGAACGGTCGAGTCCTACGAGGACGTCATCCGAGCCCTGGCGGTCGAGGTGGTCGACGAGGCGCTCGAACAGGATCGTTTCGACTTCGTCACCGCGGTCGCCCAGCAGCTGCCAATGCGCATGCTCGGCAAGCTGCTCGGTACGAGCGACGCCGACGGACATCGACTGGTCGAGTGGGGCGATGCGCTCCTCGGCAACACCGACCCGGACTTCACCGACTTTCCCGTCGACCTCACCGACACCGAGCAGTTCCGGATGGTGCCGTTCCGAAGCCCGGCATCGATCCAGATCTTCTCGTTCGCCCAGGAGCAGGCCGCCGATCGCCGCCAGTGCCCCCGTGACGACATCATCTCGCAGCTGTTGGAACCGACCCGGGACGGACACAACCTCACCGACCTCGAGTTCAACAACTTCTTCACGCTCCTCGTCGCTGCCGGCAACGACACCACTCGCTACACGATGACCCATGGCCTGTGGTCCATGATGCGACACCCCGAGCTCTGGGCCGCCTGGAAGGCTGACCCATCGCTCACACCGACGGCGGTAGAAGAGGTACTGCGAACGAGCGCCGTCACGATGCACTTCCGTCGGACGGCCGCCCGTGACATCGAGCTGCGAGGCAAGCAGATCAAGGCGGGCGACAAGGTCGTGATCTGGTTCAACTCGGCCAATCACGACCCTGAGGCGTTCGACCAACCGTTCCGCTACGACCTCGCCCGGGACCCGAACGACCACATGACCTTCGGCCGCAACGGCCCCCATCTGTGCCTCGGTGCATGGTTGGCACGCATGGAGGTGCGTCTCGTGTTCGAAACGCTCATGGAGCGCATCGATCGACTCGAACTCGACGGCGACGTCGCCCGCCTGCGATCGAACTTCATCGCCGGCATCAAGTCGTTGCCCGTGAAGGTGATCGCCTGATGGGTTCGATCGTCGGCGCTGCCTTGGTCAGCCACGTCCCAACGCTCGTCCTCCCCGAGGACGTGCGCCGAGAGATGAATCACGGCGACGACACCACGCTCTTCGCTGGACTGCACGACCTTCGCGCCACGAAGCTCGCCCCGCTCGAAGCCGACACGGTGGTCGTCATCGACACCCACTGGTTCACCACGATCGAGCACATCGTCGCCAGCCACGACCGCCGAGAGGGTCGCTACACCTCAGACGAACTCCCCCGCGGCATGCGCCAGGTCCCCTACGACATGACGGGAGACCGTGAACTGGCCGAAGCGTGGGCGACAGCGGCCGACGGGCGCGACGACACGTGGGTCACCGCGATCGACGACCCGTATCTCCCCGTCCACTACCCGACGCTCAACCTGTTGCCGTTTCTCCAAGGCGACGAGCGATGGGTTTCGGCCGGTCTGTGTCAGACCGCCGATCACCTGGACTTCCTGCTGTTCGGTCGGTTGCTGGCCGAGGCCATCGCGGGGCTCGACCGGCGGGTCGTCATCCTCGCCAGTGGCGGGCTCAGCCATCGCTTCTGGCCGCTGCGCGAGTTCCGTCAACACGAGGCCGCCGATCCCGACCTCCACGTCCGCACGCCAGAAGCTGCCGCCGCGGACCGCCACGTGATCTCGATGCTCCTGGCCGGCGATCACGCCGGCGTCATCGACTTCTATCCCGAGTTCCGGGCCCATGCGCCCGAGGGCCGCTTCGGTCACTACCTGACCATGCTCGGCGCGCTCGGCGGCACCGACTGCACGCTGGCGGGCGAACAGTTCGGCCGCTACGAGGCGGTCGCCGGCACCGGCCAGACCCACATCTGGTTCGACATCTGAGCTGACGCCCCGCAAGCAACCCTGGTCAGTGCGCCAGTCAGGTCAGAGCGCAATCCAGGTCAGCGCGCCAGCCAGATCAGCGCGCCAGCCAGGTCAGAGCGCCAGCCAGATCAGAGCGCAGCCAGATCAGAGCGAGATCGTGATCGCCGCACCGATCGGGATGATGAGCACGGCGAGCGCCATCAACAGCAGGGCGATGAGCGCGAACGTGCCTGATTGATCGTTCGGCGGCTCGCCGCATCGCCCGATCACGTCGTAGAGCGCGGCCACCGGTTGGTCGGTCGTCATGTCGATCCGTCGATGGGCGACGGCCGCTCCCCGCAGGATGACGAACGCGGCCAACACGGCGATGAGAAAGACGAGTGCCGTGGCGATCACCCGAGCGATACCCGATCCGCCGAACAGGCCGATGGTGTCCTGGATCACGCTGAGAATCGTCGAGAGAAACGCACCACCGAGGAGCACACCCGGGATGGCGAGCGGATTGCGCTTGAACCCCGGCATCACCCGGCCCATGTCGACGCGGGCCCGCCGGAGCATTCGCCGCTGTTCGTCATAGTGCTCGGTGCAGTTGGCCTCGCGCCGGGCGTAGAGACGATCGACCGAGTCCGCGATCGTCCGCACGTGGCTTCGGACGATGAATTTCGCCGCGATCTCGATGAGATAGCGCAGCACCGGCTTGAGCGGGCCGACGTTGGGGACCGGCGGGTTGCGGGTCCCGTTGCGGTCGAGCACTTCGAGGCTGCGCACCATGAGCGTGTGCGCCTCCATGAACCGGTCGGGCCGCCAGAGCGGCTTTGGCGCCGCGAGTTCGAGCACGATCTCACGATCGACCTGATCGTTTGCCCCGAGTTGGTCGAGGACGTTGTCGGCATCGTCACTGCTCGTCTTGCGCAGCGCGTAGAAGTCGGTGAGCCGCGTACCGAGATCGTCGAGCAGCAGCGGGGCTTCCTCGCCGGTCGCCGCGCCATCGGCTGCGTCAACCATTGCCATGTCGTCCATCGGCGCTGTCCATCGACCGAACGCTAGGCCATCGCCCAGCCGGCAACAGGCTTCTCAGTCTCTCGGGAGGAATCCGCCTCTGGTCTGCGGGAGCTTCATGTCGAGGATCCGGCCGGCGACCACGGTTCGCAGGATCTGGGCGGTGCCGCCACCGATCGTGAACATGCGGACGTCCCGGTACATGCGCTCGAGTGGGTTGCGACGGCTGTAGCCGGCGGCGCCGAACACCTGGAGGGCGGCGTTGACGACCTCGATGGACGCCTCGGCGGTGAAGATCTTCGCCTGCGCAGCCATCGTCGGGTCGGGGAACGGTGAATCGTTCGGGCCGCGGGACTCAGCAGCTCGATAGGTGAGGCTGCGGGCGGCTTCGAGCTTGACCGACATGTCGGCGAGCATCCACTGCAGGCCCTGGAACTCGGCGATCGGACGGTCGAACTGCTCGCGCTCCTTGGCGAAGTTGAGGGCGAGCTCGTACGCGCCTGTTGCGAGCCCGAGGCCCACCGTGCCGGCACCCACCCGCTGGGAGTTGTAGGCGTTCATCAGGTCGGCAAAGCCACGCTTGAAGCCCGACGGCGGCATGAGGACCATCTCGGGCTCGACGACCATGTCGGTGAAGATCACCTCCATCTCCGGGATCGCGCGGAGACCCATGGTGGGTTCACGTCGTCCGAACGACAGACCCGGGTTCTCATCGCGAACGGCGAGGAAGCCGCCGATGCCCTCTTCGTTGCCGTCTTCGTCGAACACACGGGCGAAGATCAGGTGGAGCTTCGAGACCGAGCCGCCCGTGATCCAGTGCTTCATGCCGTTCAGCACGAAGGTGTCGCCGCGGCGATCGGCTCGGGTGGTCATCTGCGATGCGGAGCTACCCGCGTCCGGTTCGGTGATGCAGATCGCTGGCTTGTCGCCGTGGAGCACCATGTCGGCAGCGAGCTTCTTCTGCTGCTCGGTGCCGTATGCCATCACCGCCGAGATGGCGCCCATGTTGCACTCGACTGCGATGCGGCCGGTCACACCGCAGACCTTTGCCATCTCTTCGACGACCAGCACGGCATCGAGGAACGAGTGTCCTGGTCCTCCGAACTCGGTCGGCACCGTCATGCCCGTGAACCCGGCCTGCTGGAGCGCCTCGACGTTCTCCCACGGGTACTGCTCGGCCTCGTCAACGGCCGCGGCTCGGGGGCCGATCACCGTGGTTGCGAGCTCGCGAGCCCGGGCCTGGATGTCGAGCTGTTCAGGGGTGAGATTCCATGTCATGACGTTGGCTCCTCTTGGCGGGCGGTCAGGTGATTGCGGTCAGGTGTGTGCGGCCGAGATCTCGACTGCGAGGTGTTCGATTCCGTTCACGAAGTTCGATTCGACGAAGACGGGGTCGGCACTCGAACGAATCTGCAGCTGCCGGTCGAGCATGGCATCGATCAGCTCTGCGACCTCGAGTCGAGCCAGCGATGCGCCGAGGCAGAAGTGGGCACCGCCACCGCCGAACGCGACGTGGGCCGGCACCGCTGGTCGG
>CALLIQ010000753.1 GCA_938008925.1 uncultured Acidimicrobiales bacterium | reverse complement strand
AGCGGTGGGTTCGATGCGTGGCGTCTCGGCGCTCCAACAGACGACGAGCGGCGCCACATCGCGGAGCTCGCACACGCGCTGCATCCCGCCGCGAACTGCGTGGCCCTCGGCGACACCACCTCGACCACCGACGATCTCGGCTGGGTTGCGACACCGCAGGTGACGCTCGACGGCTTCCTCACAGCCGTCGTCGATCGCTTCGCCCGCACCGCAGCCGCGCCGATGGTCGCCGGGCACGACGCATTCGCAGCGCTCACGCCGACGGCCATCGATGCGGGGGCAGCGCTCACCCGCTTGGCGAACGTCTCGGGCGATCGCCCTCCCCTCACCTTCCTGCGGCTGGTCACGACCGACTCGGCCTTCTCCGGCGTGCTGGTCTTCCAGGGGCGTCACGATCCGTCGGTCACCGTTCCGGTCACGGCCCTGTGGAACGCCCCCGATTCGGTTCGACGCCGGTTCCAAGCGTTCGAATCGTCACTCCTCCTCACGCTGCGACGAGCGGCGAGGCAATGGGAGCCGCTCGGGCGCCTGCTCGACCAGGCGACGCCCACCGAGATCGCTCTCACGTCGGAGGAAATCGATGCGCTGAGTGGCCCGCTCGCCAACGACCTCGGAGCGACCGGCCTCTCGATCGCATGGCCGACCGATGCGATCGCCGGCATCACGCTCACCCCCGTCGTCGGCCCGCCCGCCGATGCGGAGGAGATTCCCCTCACCGGCCGCACCACACGGCTCGACCTCGCCTCCCTGCTCGAGCTCCGGTGGCAGGGCGAGATCGATGGCGAACCGCTCACCGCCGCCGAGATCGAAATGCTCGCGTCGAGCAACCACGCGGTCGTCCGGCTGCGGGGCCGCTGGGTTCGGGTCGAGTCCGAGCAGATGGCCAGGCTCCGCGAACGTCGCACCGTCGGCGCCGGCACTGCGCTGGCCGCTGCGCTCGGCGGTCAGATCGAGCTGCCCGGCGGATCGGGCGGAGCGAACGGCATCGAACCGACGATCCAGGTGGTCGGCCCGCTCGCCACACTCGGCGAGCGCCTCCGCGGACTCGAGTCCGATCGAGAGATCGTGCCTCCGGCTGGATTCGAGGCCGACCTGCGGGCGTACCAGGCACGCGGTCTCGCATGGCTCGTCGAAATGGACGAGCTCGGCCTCGGCGGAATCCTCGCCGACGACATGGGCCTCGGAAAGACCGTGCAGCTCCTCGCCCTGCACGCGTATCGCCAGGCCGAGCTCGGCCCGGCCGCCGGCCCGACGCTCGTGATCTGTCCGACGTCGGTCGTCGGCAACTGGGGCCGAGAAACGAACCGCTTCTCGCCGGCGACCAAAGTCCGCCGGTATCACGGAGCGACCCGCCATCTCGATCCGGACGAACTCGATTCCGACAGCGTCGTCCTCACCTCATACGGCATCGCTCGACGCGATGCCGAGCGGCTGGCAACGATCGAATGGGGGCTCGTCGTCGCCGACGAGGCCCAGGCGATCAAGAATCCGCGTTCCCGCACCGCTCGAGCACTTCGATCCATCCGATCGGGCACGCGCTTCGCCCTCACCGGAACGCCGATCCAGAACCAGCTCCTTGATCTGTGGGCGATTCTCGACTGGACGACGCCGGGTCTCTTGGGCCCCCAGGAGCGGTTCCGCCAAGATCTCGCCGCACCGATCGAGCGCGACGGCGACGAAGAGGTCACCGCCCAACTCAATCGCTTGTTGCGACCGTTCCTGCTGCGGCGACGCAAGTCCGATCCCGACATCGCCCCCGATCTGCCACCGAAGACCGAGACCGATCAGATCGTGCCGCTCACCGAGGAACAGGCATCGCTGTACGCGGCCGTCGTCGCCGACGTCATGGCCGAGATCGCCGCCGCAACGGGCATCGAACGGCGAGGACTCGTGCTACGCCTCGTGACGCGTCTCAAACAGGTTTGCAATCACCCGGAACACCTCCTGGCGGAAGGTGGCGAACTCGACGGACGCTCCGGGAAGCTGACGGCGACCGACGACCTGCTCGACGTGATCGTCGAAGAAGGCGAAGCCGCCATCGTCTTCACGCAGTACGTCGTGATGGGTAACCTGTTGGAGCAGCACTTCCGCGAACGCGGCCTTCGCACCAAGTTCCTCCACGGCGGACTGTCGGCGACGCAGCGCGAAGCCATGGTCGACGAGTTCCAGTCCGGCGAGATCGACGTGTTCGTCGTGTCGCTCCGAGCGGGCGGCACCGGCCTCAACCTGACCGCCGCGACCCACGTGATCCACTACGACCGGTGGTGGAACCCCGCCGTCGAGGATCAGGCCAGCGACCGCGCCTGGCGCATTGGACAGACCCGCCCTGTGCAGGTCCACCGCCTCGTCTGCGAAGGCACGATCGAGGATCGCATCGCGGTGCTGCTCCGGGAGAAGCGATCGGTTGCGTCCGCCGTCGTCGGAGCAGGCGAAGCCTGGATCTCCGATCTCGGCGACGATGACCTCGCCGAACTCGTCGCGTTGTCGAGCGATGGGCAGCCGTGGTGAGCGCGAGCTGGGGCTCCAGATGGCTCGACATCGTCGACCAGTCGTCCGCCTTCGAGGCCGATGACCTCGCCCGAGGCGAGGCCTACGCCCGCCACGACTGGCAACTCGACCTCGACATCGAGCCGGGACGGGCCTTCGCCATCGCCCGATCGGGTCCCCGGGTGAGCCACCTCGCCAACGTTCGAGCACGCCAACTCACCAGCGACGAGTGGAACACGGTGCTCGGGCTCATCGCCGGGTCGGCGGCGCGCACCGCGGCGCTCCTCGATCGTTCGCTCGACCCGGCCCTGATCGCAGAGAGCACCGAGGCCGGTGTCGCCCTGCTGCCACGGGCCGAGGAGATCAGCGCTGACTGCTCGTGCTCGACGCCGGGCAAACCGTGCAAGCACGCCGCCGCCGTGCTCTACATCATGGCTGACGCCTTCGAGGAGGATCCGTTCGATCTGCTCGAGTTTCGCGGGCTCGACGGCGACGCCGTGCTCGCTCGCGTGAATGAGATTCGAGCTGCGAGCACGGGAGGCGCCGAGGCCGGCGGTGGTGATTCGAGCGGTTCGGACTCGAGCGGTTCAGGGCCGGGTGGTGACGCCACCGGCCAATCCGATGGCGATGCCTCCGGGAACGAATCGACCGAGGTCACCACATCGATCATGCCCGGCCGGGCGTCGTGGGCCAGGGAGGCCGCCGAGTCGCCGACCGCGCTACCCGTTCCCGCCGAGCCGACCACGGTCGTCCCTTGGGCCAGTTCGCCACCACCGCGCAGCCCCTTCACCGCCGCCGGCCTCATGGCGGTGGCCGCCGATGCCGCGTCGCGAGCCCATGAGCTGTTGACCGCCGGTCCGGATCGCCCGAACGGATCCCCCGCCCTGCATCTCGACCGACACGCCGACCTCGCTCGCCGGGCGTCCGTCGCCGAGGGCACCAATCGCTGGCCGTCGATCTCCGCATCGTCCCCGTTCTCATCCCAAGAACTGCGAGCCAGGGTCGCGGCCTGGCGGGTGGCAGGCGCACCCGGCATCGCTGCGCTCGACTTCGACGGCGAGATCAGAAAGGTCGACGACATCACCCGACTGCGGGCCGATGCTCATCGCCGCTGGTACCGATTCGAGAAGCTCTCCGGCCGCTGGACGATGACCGCCGGCCCGGCCGACGACCCCGACGAGCTGCTCGCCGACCGATAGCCTCCGCCGATGGCCATCACCGATTCAGGCTCCCCCGATCAGCGCCCCCTCGATCAGCGCCCGCTCGAGCAGCGCATGCAGTCGAACGGCATCGAGCTCGCGTACGACGTCCGAGGCAGCGGGCCCGCCGTGTTGCTCGTGATGGGCCTGGGCGCGCAGATGATCGCCTGGCGAGAGGACTTCTGTGACGCCGTCGCCGAGGCGGGCC
Organism: uncultured Acidimicrobiales bacterium; assembly: GCA_938008925.1. Classification (GTDB taxonomy): domain Bacteria; phylum Actinomycetota; class Acidimicrobiia; order Acidimicrobiales; family SZUA-35; genus CALEWY01. Next base: position 5,445 of record CALLIQ010000753.1, on the reverse strand, counting down.
ACACCGTCATTCGATTCGACAATCGAGACGTCGGCCGCTCCACCATGATCGATGCTGCGGCACCCTCCCCTGCGGTGCTGCTGCGCAAGCGGCTGACGAAGCGAACGCCCGACGCGCCGTACGTGCTCAGCGACATGGCCGCCGACGCGCTCGGCCTGCTCGATGGTCTCGGCATCGACCAAGCCCACGTCGTCGGCGTCTCGATGGGCGGCATGATCGCCCAGACCATGGCGATCGAGGCACCCGAGCGCGTGCTCAGCCTCTGTTCGATCATGTCGACGACCGGCAACCCCAAGAAGGGCAACGCCGCACCGGCGGTGTTGGCCAAGATGGCCAAGGCGCAGGACCGCACCCGAGAGTCGGCGGTCGCCGACAGCACCGAGTTCTTCCGGCTCATCTCGGGCCCGCACTTCGATCCGGACGAGCATGCGGCAATGGTCGAAGCAACGCTCGCTCGATCCTTTGATCAACGGGGCGTCGCTCGCCAGATGGCGGCGATCATGGCCAGCCCCGACAGGACGCGACGGCTGCGCAAGCTCGATCTGCCGACGCTCGTCATCCATGGGCTGCGCGACAAGCTGGTTCGGCCCTCGGGCGGCATCGCCACAGCCAAAGCCATTCCGAACTCTCGGTTGTTGATGTTCAACGACATGGCGCACGATCTCCCCGCCCCGCGCCGCGACGAGATCATCGAGGCAATGCTCGCCAACATGGCCCGAGCGGGCGTTTCGGTCACCGCCTGACCCTTCGCCTAGCGTCGCCCGGATGGCAACCGATCTCGACACCGATGCAGTCAAGATGTTCGGCTTCCGAGTGTGGAGCTACAAGATGGGCGAGCAGGTCTCGCTGCTCATTCACCTCGGCGACCGCCTCGGTCTCTACCAGGCGATGGCCGACGCCGGGCCGATGACCTCGTCCGACCTCGCTGAGCGAACCGACCTCAACGAGCGGCTGCTCCGCGAGTGGTTGCACGGCCAGGCGGCTGCCGGCCTCCTCGAGCACACACCGGGCGACGGTTCACCGCTCACCGCCCGCTTCGAACTCACCGCGGTGCAAGCGGCCGTCCTCGCAGACGAGGCGAACTCAATCGACTTCGCCGGCGGCGCCTTTCGCGGCGGTTTCGGGCCGGACCTCCTCGATGCGCTGGCCGAGTCGTTCCACACGGGTATCGGGATCACCTACGAGCAGCAGGGTCCCGAGGCCGCTGCCGGTCTGGCCAGGATGACCGGCGTCCGATCCCGCCTCGAACTCAACTCGGTCGTCCTCGCCGGGCTCGACGGCGTCGTCGACAAGCTCACCGCCGGTGCCACGGTTGCCGACATCGGCTGCGGCGCCGGCGTGTCCACCATCACGATCGCCGAGGCCTTCCCGAACTCGACCTGCATCGGCTATGACCCGTCGACCACGGCCATCGAGCAGGCGAGAAGCCGCGCCGCCGAAGCCGGCGTCACCAACGTGGCATTCCACGCCATCGGCGCCGAAGACGTGCCCGCCGACGCGAGCCACGATCTCGTCTTGACCTTCGATTGTCTGCACGACATGCCTCGCCCCGACCTGGCCGCCGCCGCCATTGCCGAGACGATCACCCCGGACGGCACGTGGCTCATCAAGGACATCCGCTCCACCGGAGACTTCGAACAGGACCGCCGCAATCCGTTGCTCGCTCTCTTCTACGGGTTCTCGATCGCCTCGTGCCTGCAGTCGGCGATGTCGACCGAAGACGGTCTCGGGCTCGGCACGCTGGGGTTGCACGCCGCCCGAGCGGAGGAGCTGGCACGGGCCGCTGGCTTCACGAGCTTCGCCGAGCACGACTTCGGCGATGCCGCCAACCTCTACTACGAGGTGCGCAAGTGAGCGGCACCGACGCCGAGTCCAACCCCTCCGACCGTCCCGAGAGCCAGCCGGAGAGCCAGCCCGACGCAGCGAGTCGCCCGGTCCGCGAGGAGCGACGACCCGCCCGCGACGACGTCGAAGAGATGGCACCCGGCATCTTGCGAATCCAGCTTCCCATCGAGCTGCCCGGTCTCGGTCACGTCAACTGCTACGCGATGGAGGACGAGCGTGGGATCGCCCTCGTCGACCCGGGTCTGCCGGGTCCGAAGACCCGAGCCGCTTTGAAGAAGAAGCTCAAGGGCGCAGCCCTGTCCTACGACCACGTTCACACCGTGGTCGTGACCCACTCGCACCCCGATCACTTCGGCCAGGCGGCGTCCATCCGACGCGCCACCGGCGCCGAGGTGATCACCCACCGGTCGTTTCGCACGTTCCTCGACCCCACCGCTGAAGACGACGAGTCCGACGTCGAGACCGCGCCACTCACCTCCGACCAGCTCGAGAAGGCGACGGTCGCAGCCGCTCGTCACGAAGCGGCCGATCCCGGTCCGCTCACCAATGTGACCCCGTGGGGCGGCTCGCCGTACACGCTGCCCCGGTCCCGTCGGGTGAAGTATTGGATGATGCGACGAGCTGCTGGCCGGTTCATGCCGATCCCGGCGCCGAGCCGTCGGGTGACCGACCACGACGTCATCTCCCTCGCCGGACGCGACTGGGTTGCCGTCCACACGCCCGGACACACGATCGATCACCTGTGCCTGTGGGATCCGACCCACGGCGTGATGATCAGCGGGGATCACGTCTTGCCGACGATCACACCGCACATCTCGGGCCTCGGAGCGACCGTCGACCCGCTCAAGGACTTCTTCGAGAGCCTCGACCGCATGTCGACGTTCGCCGACGTGACCACGGTCCTGCCGGCCCATGGCCTCGAATTCGGCGACCTCGGCGGCCGAGCCGACGACATCAAGCGACACCATCACGAACGTCTCGACACGCTGCGAGAAGCCTCCGACACGCTCGGCATGGCCACCGTCAGCGACTACATGCGGACGCTGTTCAAGGAGCGCTCCTGGGGCTCGATGGCCGAGTCGGAGACCTACGCCCACCTCGAACACCTCCGTCTGCTCGGCGATGCCACGGTCGATGACCGGGGCGACGTGCTCCGCTACGCGATCACCTGATCCGCACTTGACCGCCACCGGACGCTAGCCCCTGAAATCGGGGGCAATTCTCTCGTTCGGTGGTGGGTGACGACACACGGTGACAACCAGTTCACGGGTGTCACACCGATCGGATAGGGTGCCCTCGGGCTGCGTGGCCCAGGGGCTTGTGGAGGCAACAAACATGAATGCACGCGCACGAATTCGCACCGCTTTGGCGGCTGCGGTGACCGGCATCGGTGTGCTCGCCGTCGGCGGATCGCCAGCTGCTGCAGTCGATGCGGGTACTTGCACGACGGTCGACTTCGAGGGACAGATCCTGCTCGATCCGTGGCCGCCGACCATCGGCGACATCGCCGTCGATCTTCCGGCTGGCGAGATCTCGATCCCGGTCGCCACCTCCACCGACGCCTACCCCGAGCGCGTCGACATCACCCAGACCTCTGAGATCTGGGACCTCCAGTTCATCGCCGCTGACGGCAGCGTGATCGCAACGTCGATCCCGACGCAGGACCTCCCCGACGAGCTCGCCGAAGCGGACTGGGTCGGCGATCTCGGCACCGTCACGCTCTCTGAGCCGGCGGTCGGCCTCCGAGCCCGTCACCGCCCCGACATCGCCCCGGATGGCACGCCGAACAGCGTCCACCCGACCGAGGTCACGCTCTGCTTCGCCGCTCCCCCGAGCGACCCGCCCCCCGGCGACGGCGATTGCCTCTTGAACGACGACGGCACGCCCGCCGACCCGTCCGATCCCGACTGCCCGGCGCCGCTCCCGCCGACCGAGGAACCGCCCACCACGGAACCGCCCACAACCGAGCCTCCCACGACGGAACCCCCCACGACCGAGCCGCCGACCACCGAGCCGCCGACGACGGAGCCGCCCACCACGGAACCGCCGACGCCGGACTGCCCGCTGGGCGACGACGGTGAGCCCATCGACCCGAACGATCCCGACTGCCCGATCGACCCGCTTCCTCCGACCCAGCAGCCACCGACCCAGGAACCGCCAACGGGTGATCTCCCGGTCACGGGTGCGACCACTCCGGTGTTCGTCCTCAGCGGTCTCTGGATGTTGGCAGCGGGTGTCGCGATGATCGCCTTCGGCCGCACGCGCCGGGCGATCCCGGGCTCCTGAGCCCGGCGAGCACACCGCAACCAGCGGGTCCCGCGCTCTCGGCGCGGGGCCTCACCAAACACTTCGGCAGCTTCGTCGCCGTCGATGGCATCGATCTCGATGTCGAACCCGGTGAGACGTTCTCGCTGCTCGGTCCGAACGGGGCGGGCAAGAGTTCGACCATGAAGATGGTGAGCACGGTCAGCCCGATCACGTCGGGTTCGCTCACCGTCCTCGGCCTCGACCCGACCTCCGACGGTCGCGAGATTCGGCACCGGATGGGCGTCGTCCCTCAGGAGGACAACCTCGACCAGGAGCTCACGGTCAGGGAGAACCTCGTCATCTATTCGCGCTACTTCGGCCTGTCGTGGGCCGAAGCCAAGCGTCGAGCCGACGAGTTGCTGGTGTTCGCTCAGCTGACCGATCGCGCTGATGCCAAGGTCGATCCGCTCTCGGGTGGCATGAAGCGGCGCCTCACCATCGCTCGGGCGCTGGTCAACACGCCGGAGCTCGTCCTGCTCGACGAGCCGACGACCGGTCTCGACCCGCAGGCTCGTCATCTGCTCTGGGAACGCCTGTACCAACTGAAGGAACAGGGCGTCACGCTGCTCCTCACGACGCACTACATGGACGAGGCCGAGCAGCTGTCGGACCGTCTCGTGATCATGGATCAGGGCCGGATCGTCAGCCAGGGCTCCCCCACCGAACTGATCGCCGAGCATGTCACCACCGAGGTGCTCGAGCTGCGGTTCGACGCGGGCCCGCCCGCCGATCTCGACCAGCATGGATGGCGGATCGAAACCCTCCCCGATCGATCGCTCGTCTACGTCGATCGAGGTGAGGATGCGTTGCGACGCCTCGCCGAACTCGACATCCACCCGACGGGCAGTCTGATTCGACGTTCAACGCTCGAGGACGTCTTCTTGGCCCTCACGGGCCGGACGTTGGTCGAGTGAGGTGACGCGGTGACGACGACTCCACCGAACCCCACTCCGACGAACCCCGCTTCACCGAACCCCACGTCACTGAGTTCCGCCCCACGTCCGGTTCGGCCAACGCTGTCGACGCGTCCGGGTCGCTCGCTGTGGCACTTCCTCGAGCACCAGTTCCAGCGCTACCGGACCACCTGGCGGGGAACGATCGTCAGCGGCCTGGTGTCGCCGATCCTGTTCCTGTTGTCGATCGGATTCGGCCTCGGATCGCAGATCGATGACACGTCCTCGCTCGGCACCACCGACTACGCCAGCTTCGTTGGTCCCGGTGTGCTCGCCGGCGTCGCCATGATCCAGGGTGCGAATCTCGGTCTGTGGCCGACCCTCGGTGCCCTCAAGTGGG